>NZ_CAKLBB010000008.1:0-246903 GCF_920939515.1 Sphingomonas sp. Leaf4
TTTTGCAAGCTCAAGGAGTTCAAACGCATCGCCATGCGTGCCTGCAAAACAGATCGCAGCTTCGAGGCCATGATCTACCTCGTCGCAGCCGTCATCAACTCACGTTGAATCCCCACAGGCCCTAGTCTACACACCCGTGATGAGCAGATTGTGGCGATCCTTGGCCCCGTAGAGGGGCGTGACGCACGGCATCAGGAGCTTTCGGCACGCCTCGCAGACCGCGATGCCGCACTTACCGAAGCGGAACGGGCGTATGATGCCCGGCGCGCCGATGCGCTGGATCTGGACGCGGTGGAGGCGGTGCTTCGCCGCGTCCGTTCGGTCGAGCAGTCGGCGGCAACCGAAGTTCAGCAGTTGCGGGAAAGCATTGCTGGCCTGAATGCGCGCATCACGGCGCGAGCCGAAGAGGCGGTGGAAGAAAACTGGCGGGAGAAAAGCGAAGCCCTAGCCGCAGCGGAAACGCGGGTCACGGCCTTCGAGCAGGAGGTGGCGGTGCTCGCCCGGCTGATGCAGGCGCTGGAAACCGCCCGCTCCGACGCGCGCGATCTTTATTTGAAGCCGGTAATGACCGAGCTGCGCCCGCTGCTTGGATTGTTGTTCGAAGATATCGAAATCGCCTTCGATGACCGGACGCTCCTTCCCCAGAAGATCGTCCGCAGCGGGCAGGAGGAAGATGTCGAGCGGTTGAGTGGCGGCATGCGCGAGCAATTATCAGTCCTCACCCGGCTCGCCTTTGCCCGGCTGCTCGCACGCGACGGTCGCCCGGCACCGGTGATCTTGGACGACGCGCTGGTCTATTCGGACGACGACCGCATCGAACGCATGTTCGACGCGCTGCACCGTCAGGCGCGGGACCAGCAGATCATCGTTTTCTCCTGTCGCCAGCGAGCTTTCCAGAAACTAGGCGGCACCGTTCTACAGCTAACGGACTGGCTGCCGTGATCCGAATTGTCACGCAACACGTTTGATGCACTGGATGGCGCCGGCCGATCGCCATCAAATTTGCTCGGAATACCGGAGTTGAACGACTGCTTGATTCGGACTGTCTCGGTATCCGGAAGATGATCAGTGCGGGGATCAACATCCGACAGAAAGTGGGCGGTCCGGCGATCGCCATATTGAGAAAATACCACGGTGTGGTATGCCTTGGAACACCGATGGCCAGCGACGCGCGCGTACTCGAACCGTTGCTACAAACCTCGTGGCGGGCCATAAAACGGGCCATCATTTAAACCACACAGGCCTTTGATTTTCTTATCAAAATCTTGCTTACAGAACGCGGTTCCTCTTCTGGCACCATTTTTCCCGAGACAAATTTCACACCGCCCAGGCGTCGATCGCGGCCCAGCCGTGGATCGCCTGGCCCGTGAGGCTGCGCGCGCGTGGCGCGGTCATGCCGCCCAGCGCGATGGCGGGGAGGCGGTTGTTGCGCAGCAGCAGGCCGAGGCGGACCCGGCCGAGCGCACGGGCGCCGGGGTGCGAGCGCGTGGCGAAGACCGGCGAGACGAAGATCGCGTCCACGCCGGCGCGCTCGGCGGCGATGCGTTCGCGCAGCGTGTGGACCGGGCGGGTAGCGAGGCCCCTGCCCTTGCGCGCGGTGCGGCCGTGGATGCCGTCGGCGCGGGGCAGCGGCGGTCCGGCCACCAGCAGTACCAGCCGGCGGGCACGGGCGATGCGGCGGACGGCGAGGAACAGCGCACGGCGCTCGACCGGCGGGGTCGCATAGTGGCGGAACACGATGCCGCTCCCCCGTGGCATCCGGGCGACGATTGCGGGCAGCGCTGCGCCCAGCCGTTCATCGGTCATCAGCCAGCATCGCGGCAAAGGGTGGCGGGAGCGCATGCACCCCCCTATAGCGCGCGCCATGTCTGAACCCGAGCCCCAAGCACGCCTGTCCGCCATCCGCGACGCCATTGCCCGTGCCGAGACGATCGCGCGCCGCGAGCACGGATCGACCACGCTGATCGCGGTCAGCAAGACGCACGACGCCGCGACCATCCAGCCGCTGATCGATGCCGGACAGCGCGCGTTCGGCGAGAACCGGGTGCAGGAGGCGCAGGGCAAATGGCCCGCGCTGCGCGAGGCGACGCCGGGCATCGACCTCCACCTGATCGGGCAGTTGCAGTCGAACAAGGCCGAGGATGCGGTGCGGTTGTTCGATGCGATCCATTCGGTCGACCGGCCCTCGCTCGTCACCGCGCTGGCGAGGGCGATCGACAAGGTCGGGCGGGCGCCAGCGTGTTTCCTTCAGGTCGACATTGGCGACGAGCCGCAGAAGGGTGGCTGTGCGCTGGCCGATCTGCCCGCGCTGTTGCGCGAGGCGGCGGCGGCGGGGCTGCCGGTCGCCGGGTTGATGTGCGTGCCGCCGTTCGACGTTGAGGCCGCGCCCTATTTCGCGCTGACCGCGAAGCTGGCGCGCGACCATGGCCTTGCCGGGCTCAGCATGGGCATGTCGGGCGATTACGAGGTGGCGGTGACGCTGGGCGCTACGCATGTGCGCGTCGGATCGGCGTTGTTCGGGCAGCGCCGGACGGTTTGAGGACAGGATGATGACGCGACCCAAGGCCATGCTGTTCGATTTCGACGGGGTGCTGATCGAGAGCGAGTTCGCCGGCAACCGGCATATCGCCGAGGTGCTGACCGCCGCCGGCCATCCGACGACGGCAGCCGATTCGATGGCCAATTTCATGGGGCTGTCGGGCAGGCAGTTCACCGATGCGATCGAGCGCTGGGTCGGCGGCCCCCTGCCCGCCGGCTTCGCCGAGGCGCGGGCGATCGAGGATGCGCGGGTGCTGGCCGAGGGGGTCGAGGCGGTGGCGGGGGCGGTCGCGTTCGTCCGCTCGCTGCCCGCCGATCTGCCAAAGGCGATCGTCTCGTCGAGCACGACGCACTGGATCCGCACCCACCTCGACCATATCGGGCTGGGCGATGCGTTCGGCGAGCATGTGTATAGCGGCAAGGAGCATGTCGCCAACGGCAAGCCCGCGCCCGACCTGTACTGGTATGGGGCCGAGCGGCTGGGGGTCGCAATCGAGGATTGCGTGATCCTCGAGGATTCTCCGGTCGGGGTGCGCGGCGCGGTCGCGTCCGGCGCGCGGGTGATCGGGCTGTGCGCGGGGTCGCACTGCGCGGTGGGCCATGATGTGCGGTTGCGCGAGCTGGGCGTGCGCGAAATCGCGCATGGGTTTGATGAGGTTGCGGAAATGATCGGCGCGCCGGGCAAGGCGTAGCGAAGCTACGCCGCGCCGCCCAAGGCGCGCCCGGCCGGCGGCGCTGGCAGCGCCGTCCGACGGCACGGGCTTTGCCCGTGGCGTGGCCCGTCGCACGCTCCGATTCCTTCGAGAGTTTACATTTGCCGCGCGTTTCGTCGGCACGCGGCAGAATGGGTTCACGCGGAGGCGCGGAGACGCGGAGGGGGCGTGGACGCCGTGGGGTCACGCTTCCGCACGGCCGTGTTGCAGGTTTGCCGGCGCGCCGGGCATGGTGCAGCGAAGCAGCACCGCGCCGCACAAGGCGCGCCCGGCCCGCGGCGCTGGCAGCGCCGTTCGACGGCACGGGCTTTGCCCGTGGGGTGGCGCAATCCCCGCCAAAGTTTACAAAGTTTACACTAACGACGCATTTGTTGCGAAGCGTTTGCAGCATGGGGCGGCGCATCGTCGGCTGGGTCGGCACGCGGCGATCCCGCCGGTCAGGAATGTTGCGTATCTCCACCACCCGCCCCCCGCATCGCGACCCGGCGGACCCTGACAGCGACCGGCGCTGTAGGACAGCGCGTTGACTGGATGCCATACGAACCATATATGTTCCATATGCTACACAAGGAACCGACATGGGTATCGTGAAGATCGACGATGCGCTGCACGAGGCGGCGCGGCGCTCCAGTACCGTGCTGTGCCGGTCGATCAATGCGCAGGCCGAATTCTGGATGAAGATCGGGATGCTGGCCGAGGCGAACCCGACGCTGTCGTTCAACGCCATCGTCGCGCGCGAGATCGCCGCCGCGCACCTGCCCGTCGCGGACGCCGCCTGACCATGGTCAAGACGACGGAGGAACTGGCGGCGATGCGGCGCTCGGGCAAGCTCTTGGCGCAGGTATTCGCGATGCTCGACCGGACCGTGCTGGAGGGCATGTCGACGCTGGCGATCAACGATCTGGTCGAGCGGTTCATCACCGATGATCTGGCGAGCCGGCCGGCGAGCAAGGGGCAATATGGCTTCGCCTATGTGCTCAACAGCTCGATCAACGACGTGGTGTGCCATGGCGTGCCCTCGGCCGGGGCGATCGTGCGGGGCGGCGACATCGTGAACCTCGACATCACGCTGGAGAAGGACGGATTCATTGCCGATTCGAGCAAGACCTATACGGTCGGCACGGTCAGCCCGCAGGCGCGGCGGCTGGTGGAGGTGACGCAGGGCGCGATGTGGCAGGGCATCGCCGCGGTACGGCCCGGCGCGCGGCTGGGCGACATCGGCCATGCGATCGAACGCCACGCCAAGCAGCATGGCTATAGCGTGGTGCGCGAATTCTGCGGCCACGGCATCGGCCGGGAGATGCACGAGGAGCCGAACGTGCTGCATTTCGGACGGCGCGGCAGCGGCATGATGCTGCGCGAGGGGATGACCTTCACCATCGAGCCGATGCTCAACCAGGGCAGCCGGCGGATCGAGCAGAGTGACGACGGCTGGACGGTGACGACCGCCGACGGGAAGCTGTCGGCACAGTTCGAACATACCGTCGCGGTGACGGCCACCGGGGTCGAGGTGCTGACGCTGCGCGAGGGCGAGCGGTTGGCGGCTTGAAGGGTCGCGCCGGGGCTTGACCCCTCGGCGTGAAACCGTTGCCCCGACGCAGGCCGGGTCTGATCCCCCACCCTGAAACAGACGTCATCCCGGCGAAGGCCGGGATCTCCCGGGGTTAATGCGCGACAGGAGCCGCTTGAGGCCCCAGCCTTCGCTAGGGCGACGTTCGTTTCCGGGTCGATGGGTCGGACCTTGGCGCGCCTTGCATGGCGCGCCCCCTTTCGACGAGGGTTGCATCGGCGCGGCGGGTGGCGATGATCGTGGCACCAGCGACTCGGGCGAAGGTGGGCGAGCATGACGCGGATGATCTTCGTGAATCTGCCGGTGAACGACGTGGCGCGGGCGACCGCTTTCTACCAAAGCGTCGGCTTCGTGCGCGATCCGCGCTTTTCGGGCGACGACAGCGCGTCGATGCAATGGTCCGAGCATATCGTCGTGATGCTGCTTCACCGCGATCGCTTCGCCGGTTTCGCACCGCTGCCGGTCGCCGACGAACGGACGGCGACGGCGCATCTGATCGCGCTGTCGCTGGACGACCGCGCGGGCGTGGATAGCTTCGTCGCGGCGGGCACGGCGGCGGGCGGGACCGCCGATGTCCGGCCGCCACAGGATCACGGCTTCCTGTACGGCCGCACGATCGCCGATCCCGACGGCCATGTCCTCGAACCGATGTGGATGGATCTTGCCGCGTTCGAGGCAATGCAGGCGGCGGCGTGAGCGGCCGGCCGGTCCTCACCGCCTATGACTGGGTGCCCGATTTCGCGCGGGGGCAGGTGCGCGACCTGCGCGTGCGCTGGGCACTGGAAGAGATCGGCCAGCCCTATGACGTCGCCTATCTGGCGCAGGGTACGCAGAAACGCGAGGCGCACCGCGCGCTCAACCCCTACGGCCAGGTGCCGACCTATGCCGAGGGCGAACTGGTGCTGTTCGAATCGGGGGCGATCGTGCTGCATCTCGCGCGCATCCATCGCCGGTTGCTGCCCGACGATCCGGGCGGCGCGGCGCGGGCGAGCGAATGGCTGTTCGCGGCGCTGAATACGGTCGAGCCGCCGATCGCCGATCATGCGACGGCGACGATCTTCGAGGCGCACGAACCATGGTCGCGCGCGCGCCTGCCCGGCATCGAGGCGCGGGTCCGCCAGCGGCTGGCCGAGACGGCGGCGCGGCTGGGCGAGCGCGAATGGTATGACGGCGATTTCTCGGTCGGCGACCTGATGATGGTTTCGGTGCTGCGGCTGCTGCGCGACGATGTGCTGCTGGCCGGGGAACCGACGCTGGCCGCCTATGTCGCGCGGGGGCAAGCGCGCCCGGCGTTCGCGCGGGCGCTGGCGGGGCAGATGGCGGGGTTCACCGGTGCGCCGCCGCCCGGGTTCGACCGATGGCGCGCCCGGCTGGCCGCCGCACAGGGAGCAGACACATGAGCTATGTCAGCGGATTCGTGACCCCGGTGGCCGATGCCGACCGCGACGCCTATCGCGCGTCGGCCGAGGCGGCGTGGGCGATCTTTCGCGATTATGGCGCGACCGGCCAGATGGAGGCGTGGGGCGACGACGTGCCGCCGGGCAAGCAGACCGACTTTGCCCGTGCGGTGGCGCTGAAGGACGGAGAGAGCGTGGCGCTTGGCTGGGTGCTCTGGCCCGACAAGGCGACGGCGGAGCGGTGTTTCGCGGCGATGGAGAGCGATCCGCGCTTTGCCGAACTGCCGATGCCGTTCGACGGGTCGCGGATGATTTATGGCGGGTTCGTGCCGATTTTTAGCGGTGGGGTAGTGGGGTAGCGGCTCTTTGGTGTCTCCCCTCCCTGACAAGGGAGGGGCTGGGGGTGGGTTGGCCCGCGAGGAAACGAAGCACCCGACAACCAGCCGACCCACCCCCGACCCCTCCCTTGTCAGGGAGGGGAGCAGGTTGTGGCGTCATCACGTCGGGGGACGTCATGGGAGTTAATCCCATGACGTCGGTCGCCGCTTGAACGGCGCCGGCCGGTCTTGCGCGTGCGCTTTGCGCACCGGCGAATAACGTTGTTATTCGCCTCGCTTGGTCCTTAGACCCTCATCGGCATCAAGACATACAGTGCCGGCGACGCATCATTCTCGCGGATCAGCGTCGGGGCGGCGGCGTCGGCGAGGTGGACTTCGCAGATGTCGCTGTCGATCTGGCCGAGGATGTCGAGCAGATAGCGGCTGTTGAAGCCGATCTCGAACGGCAGCGCGCTATAATCGCCGGGCACTTCCTCCGCCGCCGCGCCGTTTTCGGGGCTCGTGACCGACAGGGTGATTTTGTCGCGGTCGAGCGCCATCTTGACCGCGCGGGTCTTTTCGGTGGCGATCGTCGAGACGCGGTCGACGCCGGCCATGAAGCTCTTGGGGTCGAGTTTGAGCAGTTTGTCGTTCGCGGTCGGGATGACGCGCGAATAATCGGGGAAGGTGCCGTCGATCAGCTTGCTGGTCAGGATCGCCTGCCCCAGATCGAAGCGGATCTTGCTGGGCGAGAGCGACACGCCGACCGACCCGTCGACCTCGTCGAGCAATTTGCGCAGTTCGGCGACGCATTTGCGCGGCACGATGACGTCGGGCATCTTTTCCGCACCCTCCGGCCGGTCGACCGTCATCCGCGCGAGGCGGTGGCCGTCGGTCGCGGCGGCCTTCAGCACCGGTTTACCGTCGTTCTCGGCGACGTGGAAGAAGATGCCGTTCAGATAATAGCGCGTCTCTTCGGTCGAGATGGCGAAGCGGGTCTTGTCGATGATGTCTTTCAGCGTCTTGGCCGGCAACTCGAACTGGGTCGGCAGTTCGCCTTCCGCGATCACCGGGAAGTCGTCGCGCGGCAGCGTGGCGAGGCTGAAGCGGGCACGACCCGCGATCACGGTCAGCCGCCCTTCGGCGGCGGCGAGCTGCACCTGCGACCCTTCGGGCAGCTTGCGGGCGATGTCGAACAGGGTGTGCGCCGACACGGTGATCGCGCCCTGCTGGTCGACGGCGGCGGGAACCGTCTCGTCGATCTGCAGGTCGAGGTCGGTCGCCATCAGGCGGATGGTCGATTCGCGCGCATCGATCAGGACGTTCGACAGGATTGGGATGGTGTTGCGCCGCTCGACCACCGACTGGACATGGCTCAGCCCTTTCAGGAGGGTCGCGCGTTCGATCGTCGCCTTCATGAATATCCCCCGCGCGGATGCGCTCGCAGCTCGGCCGGCGGGCTGGATTCGCCGGCAACGTATGAAACCTGAACGATACCCCTAGCGCAAAGAAAGGCCGGCGCAAACCGCTCCGGCCTTTCCTGCCATGGCAATATTCGACCCATTTTCGTCGTCCCCGCGCAAGCGGGAACCCATTGCCGCAACGACTGCGATCCTGCCGAAGCCTCGGCGGCCATGGATTCCCGCCTGCGCGGGAATGACGAGGGTCGGGATTTTAGAACCGGATGCCGACGCCGGCGACGACCTGATGCCGGTCGGTGTCGATGTCGTAGCGCGGCGAGGTCGCGCCGTTGCCGAGCTGGAAATCGGCGTTCGAATAGTTCGAATAGCGATATTCGAGCTTGGCATAGGCGCGCGTGCCGATCGCCTGTTCGACGCCCGCGCCCAAGCGATAGCCGTTCAGTTCGAAATTCTCGCGGCTGTCGGTGGTGCCGTCGCTGGCCAGCACGTTGAGGCGCGCGTTGGTGTAGCCGCCCTTCACATAGACCAGCGTCTCTGGCGCGGCGAGGATGCCGGCGCGCGCGCCGACGTACAGGTCGCGGCCGGTCTTTACGTTGCCGAAGCCGAAGAAATTGGGATCGGTGCGCGCGGTTTCGACCTTGCCGGTCGATCCGGTATATTCGCCCTCGACACCGACCAGGAAGTTGCTGAGCGCGAAGTCGTAGCCGGCCTCGACGCCATAGAGCAGGCCGTTGACCGTCTCGTCGTCGCCGTCGAGGTCGCTGTCCTCGGTGCTGCCCGGGCGGATGCCGTCATAGCCGGCGAGCGCGCCGACGCGGAAGCCGGTGAACGCGGGGTTCACGTCCTGCGCCAGCGCCGGGGTGGCGAGCGCGGTGCCGGCGGCGAGGCCAAGGGCGATCAAAGTGGTACGCATGGTGTTACTCCGTCAACAAGTGCCCGCACGTCACATCCGGCGGGCGCACGGCTCCAATGGACGGTTTGGGCGGGCGTTGCATGAACCTCACCTAAACAGGGAAATCCGTTGCAATCGGGCAACATCCCCTTGAAAGCAGGGCCATGACAAACCAGCGCAAGGGGCGAGACTTCATCGCCCGTCACGGCGAGACGGTGTATAATATCGCGCAGCGGATGCAGGGCGACCACCCGCACACCCCGCTGACCCGTGCCGGCTTCGCGCAGGCCGATGCGATGGGCGCGGCACTGCGCGGGATATTGGGCGTTCGCCCCAAAATCACGCTCTGGGCGTCGAGCGCAGGGCGCGCGCTCCAGACGCTGGCGATCATCGCCGAGCATCTCGACCTCGACTGGCACGGCGCGCATCGCGACGACCGGCTGGTCGAGATCGGCATGGGCGAGTGGTCGGGGCGCTATTATCACGAGCTGACCGGTCCGCACGCCGACTTCCTCGATGTCGAGGCCAGGCTGTATCGCCGGCCCGCGCCCGGCGGCGAATGGTATGACGCGATCGCCGCGCGCGTCGGCGGCTGGGCGGCGGATACCCATGACGATCCCGGCGACCGGCTGGTCATCATGCACGGCATGTCGAGCCGGGTGTTGCGCGGGGTCCTGACCGGGGCCGACGTGCTGCCGCCATTCGATGCGCCGGTCGCCCCCGACCTGCCGCAAGGGTCGATCGTGCGGATCGAGGGCGGCCGCGAGACGGTGGTGCATACCGGCAGCGGCCGGGCATCGGTTTCGGCCCCGGCGTGATCGCGCTGCTGCTGGCGGTCGCCGCGCCGCCGCAGGCGATCGGCATCTACCGGCGCTGGGGTGCGTTCAGGGGCACCGGGCCCAGCCGCTGCTACGCCATCGCCCAGCCGGTCGAGCCCAAGGGCGGCCGCGCGTTCGCCAGCGTCGCCAACTGGCCGGGCGCAGGCGTGCGGGCGCAGGTCCATGTCCGCCTCAGCCGCGCGCGGGCCGAGCGCGCACGGGTCGTGCTGGCGATCGGCGAGCGGCGCTTCGAGCTGACCGCCGGGGCGAGCGACGCCTGGGCACCCGATGCCGCTGCCGACCGGGCGATCGTGGCGGCGATGCGCGGCGGCCGGTCGATGAGCGTCGAGAGCGTGAGCGCCGCCGGCGCGCCGTTCGCCGACGTCTATGCGCTGGGTGGCGCGGCGAGCGCGATCGACGCGGCGCGGCTGGGGTGCCTGCGCGGTTGATTTCTGCGCATCTATACGTTATGTATAGATCATCCTGCCCCCGGCATGCCGTCTTGAGGCGCTCGCAAGAGCAGACATCAGCTCAAGGCCGATCCCGGGGGCAACCTTTTTCCGGTATCCTCCATGTCGACTGCTATAGTGATCGATGGTGCGTATTTTCTGCGCCGCTTCGGTTACAGCTTTCCTCATCTGGATCGCAATGATCCGGCGCAGGTCGCATGGGCCGTGCCGTATCTTGCCGGTTGGCATCTGGCCATCCGGCATCGATCCGAACCGCATGCGTTGGGCGATGTGACGCAAGGCTATCGGCCGGGCGAATCGTCGGACCTGTATCGCATCTTTTTCTATGATTGCCCGCCGCTCACCAAACGGCTGCACTATCCGATCTCGCGCAAGTCGCTCGATCTGGCCAAGACGTCGACGGCGATACAGCGGCAGGCGATCCACCGCCGGTTGCTCGATGCGCGCAAGGTTGCGCTTCGGCTGGGCCGGTTGAACGAGGATGTCGTCTGGGTTCCCAAACCCGAAGCGATGCGCCGCTGGCTGGACAAACAGTTCGTCGTCAGCGACGAGGATTTCGAGATAAAGACCGTCCAGAAGGGCGTCGACATGCGACTCGGACTCGATGTCGCGGCAATGGCCTTCAAACGGCAGGTCGATCAGATCATCCTTGTCGCCGGTGATGCCGATTTCGTGCCGGCGGCGAAACTGGCCCGGAGGGAAGGCATCGATGTCGTGCTCGACCCGATGGGCGGCCGGGCGGCGCGTGACCTGCTCGACCATGTCGATGGCGTTCGGATGTGCCGGATGCTCGAACCCTCCAGCGATACCGAATGGCGGATAGAATGAACGTTGCCCTCGCCTCCCCGCCCATGCCGATCCCCGGCCATGTCGATCCCGTGCCGGTGCCGCGGCCTGCCGTGCCGCGTGCCGACGGGCGCACCGACCTGATCGGGCTGTCACGCCCCGAGATTCGCGACGCGCTGGCCGCCGCCGGGCTGGATGCGCGTCAGGCGAAGCTGCGCACCAAGCAGCTCTGGCACTGGATCTACAATCGCGGCGTGACCGAGTTCGCCGCGATGACCGACATTGCCAAGGCGCAGCATCCGTTGTTCGAACGCCATTTCGTGATCGGCCGGCCTGACGTGAAAGAGGCGCAGGTGTCGAACGACGGCACGCGCAAGTGGCTGCTGACCTCGCCCGACGGGCAGGACTACGAGATGGTGTTCATCCCCGATGCCGATCGGGGGACGCTGTGCGTGTCGAGCCAGGTCGGCTGCACGCTCAACTGCACCTTCTGTCACACCGGCACGATGCGGCTGGTGCGCAACCTGACGCCGGGCGAGATCGTGGGGCAGGTGATGCTGGCACGCGATGCGCTGGGCGAATGGCCGAGCCAGCCCGAGGGGCGGATGCTGACCAACATCGTGATGATGGGCATGGGCGAGCCGCTGTATAATTTCGATGCGGTGCGCGATGCGCTGGGCGTGGTGATGGACGGTGATGGCCTTGCGCTGTCCAAGCGGCGGATCACGCTCAGCACGTCGGGCGTGGTGCCGATGATGGCGCGCGCGGGCGCGGAGATCGGCGTGAACCTTGCCGTGTCGCTCCATGCCGTGACCAAGGAAGTGCGCGACGAGATCGTGCCGCTCAACCGCAAATACGGCATCGAGGAACTGTTGCAGGCATGCGCCGATTATCCCGGTGCCAACAACGCGCGGCGGATCACCTTCGAATATGTCATGCTCAGGGACAAGAACGACAGCGACGCCGATGCGCGCGAGCTGGTGCGGTTGCTGCGCAAGTACCAGTTGCCGGCGAAGGTCAACCTGATCCCGTTCAATCCGTGGCCGGGGACGGTGTATGAATGTTCGACCCCCGAGCGGATTCGCGCGTTCAGCGACATCGTGTTCGAGGGCGGGATTTCAGCCCCGGTGCGCCGCACGCGCGGGCAGGACATCGGCGCGGCGTGCGGGCAGTTGAAGACCAGTGCCGAGAAGAAGAGCCGGGCGGAGCGCGATCGCGAGGCGGCGTTCTTGGCTGATCCGGCGTAGCCGGATCAGGGCGGTGCCGGCCCGCTCCCCCACCCGGCCACCCACACGGTACTTCCGATGGGTGGCCGGGTGGGGGAGCGGGCCGGCACCGCATCCGCGTGAGCGGATCAACCATCAGACCTCAATCATCCTCGTCCTCGAAGCCGACGAGGTCGAGCGCGCGGGCCTTGATCTGGCGGGTCATGCACCAGTGGACCAGCGCGTCCTCGCGGCCATGCGTCACCCAGACTTCGCGCGGGGCGATTTCGGTGAGCGTGGTCGTCAGTTCGTCCCAGTCGGCATGATCGGACAGGATCAGCGGCAGTTCGACGCCGCGCTGGCGCGCGCGCTGGCGCACCCGCATCCAGCCGCTGGCCATCGCCGTGATCGGATCGGGCAGCCGCCGCGACCAGCGATCGCCCAGCGCCGAGGGCGGGGCCATGACGATATGGCCCTGTAGATCGGCCTTGTCCGCGTCCATCACGGCACGCAGCTCGCCCAGATCGACGCCGAGTTCGACATAGAGATCGCACAGCCGCTGCAGTGCGCCGTGCAGATAGATGGGTTCGTGATAGCCCAGCGCCCGGACCTCGGCGATCACCCGCTGCGCCTTGCCGAGCGCATAGGCGCCGACCAGCACGCAGCGTTCCGGCTCGGTGGTGAGCGCGGCGAGCAGCTTGCGCATCTCGTCGCGCGTGTCGGGGTGGCGGAAGACGGGGAGGCCGAAGGTCGCCTCGGTCACGAACACATCGCACTTCACCGGCTGGAACGGCGCGCAGGTCGGGTCGGCACGGCGCTTGTAGTCGCCCGACACGACAACGCGCTCGCCGGCGTGGTCGAGGACGATCTGCGCCGATCCCAGCACATGGCCGGCGGGGACGAACGACACCTCGATGCCGTCCATCGCGATGCTTTCGCCGTACGCGACGGGCACGCCGTTCTGCGCGCCGTAGCGGACGGCCATGATCGCCAGCGTCTCGGGCGTCGCCCACACCTGGCCATGGCCGCCGCGCGCGTGATCGGCATGGCCGTGCGTCACCAGTGCGCGGGCGACGGGTTGCGAAGGATCGATCCACGTATCGATCGGGGGCAGATAAATGCCGGTCGGCTGCGGCGAGATCCAGCGGGCAAGGGCCATGGCGGACAAGATGGGACGCCCCGCCCCCGCTGCCAACCGGTCACGGAACCGACATGGTAACGGTTCAATACAGCGTGCATCGTGCCGCCCCCCACCCCCACTAGTCGCCAGCTCCTGACCGCCGGGCTGGCCGCGTTCGCCGTCTATTTCGCGATGTACGCTTTTCGCAAGCCGGTGACGGCGGTGGGCTTCGCCGATCAGGCGGCGCTGTGGCCGGGGCTGGACTATAAGGCGACGATCGTGATCGCGCAGGCGATCGGCTATGCGCTGTCCAAGATGCTGGGGGTGCGGGTGGTCGCCGCTCACCGTGCGGGCGGGCGCGGGCGGTTGATCCTCGCGCTGGTCGCGCTGGCGTGGGGGGCGCTGATCGGCTTCGCGCTGCTGCCGGCGCGGTTCGGGCCGCTCTGCCTGTTCCTGAACGGATTGCCGCTGGGGATGATCTGGGGGCTCGTGTTCCGCTATCTGGAGGGACGGCGGGCGTCCGACCTGCTGGCGGCGATGCTGACCGCCAGCTTCATCCTGTCGTCGGGCGTGACCAAGAGCGTCGGGGCGCTGCTGGTCGCAGGCGGGGTGTCGCCGTTCGTCATGCCGGCGCTGACCGGCGTGCTGTTCGCGCCGGTGCTGGTCGTCGCGCTGGTGGTGCTCGGCCGGCTGCCCCCGCCCGATGCGGCGGACGAGGCGGCGCGCGGCGTCCGCCTGGCGATGGATGGGCCGGCGCGGCGGGCCTATGTCCGCGCGCATGCCGTGCCGCTGATCGTGCTGATCCCCGGCTATGTGATCCTGACCGCGCTGCGCGATTTCCGCGACAATTTCGCCCCCGAACTATGGGCGGCGCTCGGCCACGCCGCCTCGCCCGCGATCTTTGCGGTGTCGGAGGTGCCGGTGACGATCGTCGTGCTGGCGGCGATGGCGCTGCTGACGCTGGTGCGCAGCAATCTGGGCGCGCTGCTGACGATCCATGCGGCGGTGTTCGCCGGCGCGGTGCTGCTGGTCGTGGCGACGTTGCTGTTCCGCTCGGGGGTGCTCGGCTCGGTCGGCTGGGTGATCTGGACCGGAATCGGCATCTACATCGCCTATGCCCCGTTCAGCGCGGTGCTGTTCGACCGGATGATGTCGCTGTCGCGGATGCCGGGCAATGCCGCGTTCCTGATCTATCTCGCCGATTCGTTCGGCTATGCCGGCAGCGTCGCGCTGCTGGTGCTGCGCACGCTGACGCAGGGGCATGGCGCATGGCTCGGCTTCTTCGAGCGTGCGGTGCTGGCGACCGGGGTCGTGCTGGCGGTGGCGAGCGCGGTGTCGGCGGCGTGGTTCGTGCGGCGGCATGGCGGCACATCATCGACGCGGTAGGAAACTGGTGCACCCGACTGGATTCGAACCAGTGGCCTCTGCCTTCGGAGGGCAGCGCTCTATCCAGCTGAGCTACGGGTGCATCGCCGGGACGCAGGCACCTAGCAAAGCGTGATGGCTTATGCCAGCCGTTTCGCCGGTTTTTCGGGCGGAGCCGGCGTTTTCGGGCGGAAAGCGCACAGATCGGCGACCGGGCAGCGCCAGCATTCGGGCCGCCGCGCCTTGCAGACATAGCGGCCGTGGAGGATCAGCCAGTGGTGCGCGTGGAGCCGGAACGGCTGCGGCACGACGCGGTCGAGCACCGCTTCCACCGCGTTCGGCGTCTTGCCGCGCGCCATGCCGGTGCGGTTGCCGACGCGAAAGATATGGGTGTCGACCGCGAAGGTCTCCGCGCCGAACGCGACGTTCATCACGACGTTCGCCGTCTTGCGCCCGACGCCGGGCAGCGTTTCCAGCGCGGCGCGATCCGCCGGGACCTGTCCGCCGTAATTGGCGACCAGCGACTCGCTGAGCGCGATCACGTTCTTCGCCTTGGCGTTGAACAGGCCGATGGTGCGGATGTGCGCCTTGAGGCCATCCTCGCCCAGCGCGATCATCTTTTCGGGCGTGTCGACGGTGGCGAACAACGCGCGCGTCGCCTTGTTCACGCCGACGTCGGTCGCCTGCGCCGAGAGGACGACCGCGACCAGCAGCGTATAGTCGTTGACCGATTCGAGTTCGGTTTCGGGGTGCGGATTGTCGGCCGCCAGCCGTTCGAAAAAGGCGAAGACGTCCGCCTTCCTCAAACGCCGACCACCGCGTCCATGCCGTGGCGACCGACGGGAGCCTGCGTCAGCCACTGGGCGGCACGCACCGCGCCGCGTGCGAACAGCGCGCGGTCGTCGGCGCGGTGCGACAGCTCGATCCGCTCGCCCTCACCCGCGAACACCACCTGATGATCGCCGATGACGGTGCCGCCGCGCAGCGATGCGAAGCCGATCGTGCCACCCGCCCGCGCGCCGACCAGCCCGGCGCGGCCGATCACCCCGCTGTCGGCGAGCGTGGTGCCCAGCCCCTCGGCGGCAGCATCGCCCAGCATCAGCGCGGTGCCCGACGGCGCGTCGACCTTCAGCCGGTGGTGCGACTCGACGATCTCGATGTCCCAGTCGGGACCCAGCCGCCGTGCGGCGTCGCGCACCAGCCGCGACAAGAGCGCGATGCCGAGCGAGGTGTTGCCGGTCTGGAGCACGGCAATGTCCTGCGCGGCGGCATCGATCATCGCCTGATGACGGTCGCTCAGGCCGGTGGTGCCGATCAGGATCGGGGTGGCGTGCGCGCGCGCCGCCGCCAGATTGGCCTCGAGCGCCAGCGGCGAGGAGAAGTCGACCAGCACGTCGGCCTTGGCCGCGAGCGCCGCGGGATCGTCGCCCTGATCGGTGCCGCCGGCGAAGCCTTCGCCGATCCGTTCGATCTCGCGTTCGATCGCGTGCCCCATTCGGCCCTGCCGGCCGAAGATGCCGATGCTGGTCATTGATCTTCGTCCGCCATGATTCCGCCCATGGGCTCCATGGCCCCGCGTGCGACGGGGTGCAAGCGGATCAGCGCCCGACGTGCGCGATCGGGGCCTCGGCATATTTGGGATCAGCGGAGTTGAAATCGGTCTGCGGCACGAAGGTGCGCGACGTGAGCGCAACATTGCCGAGGCCGAGCAGCTTGAACGTGCCGAGCTTCGTCACCTTGGGCGCGCTGCCGGCGCGTTCGACCGTCACCGCATCGACGTGCAGGTCGCCGTGCCGGGTCCACAGCATGTGCGGGGCAAGCAGCATGTCCATGTTGTTGTAGCGGACCGAGATGCAGATCTTCTGCATCAGCGCGAAGCGAATGATGTCGCTGATCGACGCGCGCAGTTCCTCGGTGGCGGAATCGGTCGCAGGGTCGCGATCCTGCGTGGAGGCGGTGACGTTGTGCATTGCAGCATAATGTAACGGTTGTGACCGCCATCGGCAAGAGGCGCGGCCTCATCCAAAAGCCCAAGTCCACATGACACGCCCCGGCGCGAAGGCGAACATCCCCGGAATGACCAGTGCGCCGACATACATGCCGATCAGCCGGTTGCGATGCTTGGCGATTCGGCCGGCGCGGGCCGCGGCGATTGCGGCCCATGCGGCGAGGAGCGTGACCGGCACGAAGATGTGAATCCACGAGAAACCGCCATGGTTGAGCTGGCGGATGAAGAGCGCGCTCAAGGCGGTCGACACCATCAACCCCATCCAGACGCGGCCGAGCAGGCGGTGGCGTGCCCCGCCCTTGCGCGTGAGCAGGACGTAGAGGCCGAGCGGGATCGCGGGCAGCACGCTCATCAGGTGGATCGCGACCGCCACGTCATGCGCGCCGGGCGCCACCGGGGCGAGCCCGACGAGCGCGCGCAGCAGCGCATAGATGCTGCCAAGGCCGAGCAACCCGCCGCCGACAATCGCCACGATCCGCGCGGCGAGCGGCACGTCGGGGGTGACGGGGGGGCGGGAAAGCGTGGCGGCGGTCATCGATCGGCTCCGGTAGCTGGTGTCGCCCCCGGTGATGGCGTGCCGCGCTTCGCGGGCAAGCGGGGTTACGCGAAACCGGCACAGGCCATCGTGAAAGCGGCGCCCTGCCCCTTCACGAAGCGTGAAATGGCAGGGTATTGGACGCCCGTCCTGTCCCTTTGCGAGCGAAACGCCGATGCCCGATGCCCGCCGATTGCTGATCGATCTTGCCATCATCGGCGGCGTGGGTGTCGTGCTGGCGGTGCTGGGGCCGTTCGGCAGCTTCGCCGCGCCGTTCGCGTGGCGGCTGGTGTATTGGGTGGCGGTCGTGCTGGCAGGATACCTTTGCTACCGGCCGGCGACGGTGGCGGCGTGCCGGGTGGCGGACGCGCTCGACCTGCCCGAAGCGGCACTGTGGATCGTCGCCTGCCTGATCGCGACGGTGCCGATGACGGTGCTGACCTGGGCGGCGAACGGAATCTGGCAGCCGCTGGTCCTGCCCTCGGCAAGCGGGTGGCTTGCCACCTATGCCAATGTGCTGGTGCTGGGGTCGGCGATCACGCTGATCTTCTGGCTCGGGCACCGGCGGGTGCTGCGCACGACGCCGGTGGTAGCAGGGATCGAGCCGCCTGCCCCGCCGGTTGCGCCAGTGGCCAAAGCGCTGGCGGCCCCGGCGTTTCTCGACCGGTTGCCGCCGCATCTGGGACGCGAGCTGATCGCGCTGGAGATGGAGGATCATTATGTCCGGGCGCATACCCCGGCGGGATCGACGCTGATCCTGATGCGGATGCGCGACGCGGCGGCCGAGCTGGAGGGCATCGACGGCCTGCTGGTCCACCGGAGCTGGTGGGTGGCGCGCGGTCATGTGCGGGGGATGACCCGCGACGGGCGCAACCTCCGCCTGACGCTGACCGGCGGGATCGAGGCCCCGGTCGCACGCGGACAGGTGGAGGCGTTGCAGGGCGAGGGGTGGTTTTAGGGCTGATCGACGTTCAACGAAATGGCTTCCCAATCTGCTCCCCTCCCTGACAAGAGTTTCGGGTCGGTCATGCCCCCGGCATGACCTGAACAGTGCGGGGCACAGTTCACCCGAAACTGGGTTGGGGGGTGGGTTGGCCGGTTGTGGAGCGCTTACGTTTCCTCTCGGGCCGACCCACCCCCAGCCCCTCCCTTGTCAGGGAGGGGAGCCGCCAAGAGCCATCGTCTGGCTGAATGTCGATCGGCCCCAGGGCGGATCGACGTTCGGTCGATGCCACCCCCTTTTCGTCGTTCCCGCGCAGGCGGGAACCCATGGACGCAGCGGATTTGGTTCGATCACCGGCGTAGGCGTGTATGGATCCCGCCTGCGCGGGGATGACGCTTGTATCAAGGCGGCGGGATCATGCGCCAGACCGGTTCCCCCCGGCGGCCTTATCGGGTAACGGCTGTCCGATCATGGGCAATTTATTTTTCGTCATGGCCGGCGGTGCTGTCGGCTCGGGGCTGCGTTACCTGTTCGGTCGCGTCATGCTGTCGCTGTCGGGGCCGGGCTATCCGTGGGGGACGCTGGGGGTGAACCTGATCGGCGGGCTCGGCATGGGGCTGTTGATGGGCACGCTCGCGCGGACCGGGGGGAGCGAGCCGGTGCGGCTGCTGCTCGGCGTCGGCGTGCTGGGCGGGTTCACGACGTTTTCGGCGTTCTCGCTTGACATGGTGACGATGATCGAGCGGGGGCAGCCGGCGCTGGCGCTGGGCTATGTATTGCTATCGGTCGTGGGTGCGGCGGTGGCGCTGTTCGCGGGCCTTACGATCACGCGGGGAGTGGCGGCATGAGCGGCAATGATGTGCGCCAGTTCACCGTCGGGGCGGACGACGACGGCATCCGGCTCGACCGCTGGTTCAAACGGCATCTGCCGGACACGACCTTCAACGTCGTGTCGCGCTGGGCGCGGACCGGGCAGTTGCGCGTCGATGGCGCACGGGCGCAGCCGGGCGGGCGGCTGAGCGCCGGGCAGGTGCTGCGCGTGCCTCCCCCTGAGTCGGCGGTGGTGGCGCAACCGCGCGCCAAGGCCGAACGCCCGCCGCTGACGCCCGAGCAGACCGAGCTGGCGCAGGGAATGGTGATCCACCGCGACGCGCAGGCGATCGTGCTGAACAAGCCGCCGGGTCTGGCGACGCAGGGCGGGACCAAGACCCACGACCATGTCGACGGGCTACTCGACGCGCTGCAGTTCGATGGCGAGGGGCGGCCCAAGCTGGTCCACCGGCTCGACAAGGATACGTCGGGCGCGCTGCTGATCGCGCGGACGTCGCGCGCCGCCGCGTTCTTCGCCAAGTCGTTTTCGGGGCGGACCGCCAAGAAGGTCTATTGGGCGCTGGTGGTCGGCGTGCCCGACATCGCCGACGGGATCGTCGACCTGCCGATCGCCAAGCAGCCGGGCACCGGCGGCGAGAAGATGCACGTCGACGAGGACGAGGGCCAGCCCGCCCGGTCGCGCTATCGCGTGATCGAACGGGTCGGCAACCGCGCCGCATGGGTCGAGTTGCAGCCGTTCACCGGGCGCACGCACCAGTTGCGCGTCCATATGGCGGCGATCGGCCATCCGATCGTCGGCGACGGCAAATATGGCGGCCAGGCCGCGTTCCTGACCGGCGGGGTCAGCCGCAAGATGCACCTGCACGCACGGCGCATCCGCATCGACCATCCCGATGGCGGGCAACTGGACATCACCGCCGAACTGCCGCCGCATATCGCCGAGAGCATCGACCTGCTGGGCTTCGACCTGTCGCTGGGGCAGGCGATGATCGACGACGGCCCGCCGCCCGTCACCCGCGCCGACCTGAAGGCCAAGGCCAAGGCGCATGCCAAGACGTATCGCAAGGAACGGCGCGGCGAGCGGCGGTCGCGGGGCAGCCGCGACTGATGCACCCCAATGCCGCGTTCCATATGGACGAGGCCGCTGCGCGGGACTTCGTCGCCCATGAAGGCTTCGGGTCGTTGTTCGCGGTGACGCCCGACGGGCCGCGGGTGGCGCAGGTGCCGGTGGTGATCGACGGCGACGGGACGCTGCGCTTCCACCTCGCCAACGCCAATGCGCTGACGCCGCATCTGGCCGGCACGCGCGCGCTGTTCGTGGCGGGCGGGCCGCACGCCTATGTCTCGCCGACATGGTATGCCGCCGGGCCGGACGAGGTGCCGACGTGGAATTACGTGTCGGTCGAGGTCGAGGGGACGGTGGCGCCGATCGACCGGGCAGGGCTGATCGGACAGATCGAGGCGATGGCTGCGGCCTATGAGGACGCAGCCGGCTGGCGGCTCGACCGGATGGCGGCGTACAAGGCCGAGGCGATGCTGGGCGCGATCGCCGGGTTCGCGCTGGTGCCCGATGCGTGGCGCGGCACCGCCAAGCTGAGCCAGAACAAGCCCCAGGCGGTGCGGACGCGGGTGATCGCGGCGCTGGGCGATCATCCCTTGGCAAGCCGGATGCGCACGGCATGACGAAACTGGCGGTGTTCGATTGCGACGGGACGCTGGCCGACGGGCAGGCGAACATCTGTCAGGCGATGGCGCTGGCGTTCGCCGATGCGGCGCTGCCCGCGCCCGATCCGCGCGCGGTGCGGCGGATCGTCGGGTTGAGCTTGCCGCAGGCGGTGGCGCTGCTGGCCCCGGCGATCGGCGAGGCGGGGCATGTCGCGGTCGCCGAGGGCTACAAGCGCCATTTCCGGACGATGCGGATCGACGGGCGGCTGTTGGAGGAACCGTTGTTTCCGGGCATCGCCGCGCTGCTCGACCGGTTGATCGATGCGGGCTGGCGGCTGGGGGTGGCGACGGGCAAGTCCGATCGCGGCCTCGCGCTGCTGCTGGCACATCATGGCCTGTCGCGCCATTTCGTGACGCTCCAGACCGCCGACCGGCATCCATCGAAGCCCGATCCGGCGATGCTGCTGGCGGCGATCGCCGAAGCGGGTGCGACGCGCGAGACGACGGTGATGATCGGCGATACCGCGTTCGACATGGGCATGGCGCGCGCAGGCGGCACCCGCGCCATCGGGGTGGAATGGGGCTATCATCCCCCCGCCGAACTGGTCGCGGCGGGGGCCGATGCGCTGGCGCAGGATGCGGGGGCGCTTGGACGGTTGCTGGAGGTGGCATGAGTGCGAACGATCCCGCGCGGAACCGCTGGCTGGTGCTGGTCGGCGTCCGCATCCTGACCGCGATCGGCGCGGTGTTCGGCGTGGTGCTGATCGCGCGGGCGGGCGACACGTTACCCAAGGTGCTGGGCACCGCGATCGTGCTGTCGGCGCTGTACGCGATGGCGGTGGTGCCGCGCGGGCTGGCCGCGAAGTGGCGCAGCAAGTGAGGCGGTTCTGGAAGGACGTGACGGTCACGCCGGAGGGCGGGATCGCGCTCGACGGGAAGCCGGTGCGCACCCCGGGGCGGCTGCCGCTGGTCGTGCCCTTCCCCGCGCTGGCCGAGGCGATCGCGGCGGAGTGGCGCGCGGTCGGCGAGACGATCGATCCGCGCGCGATGCCGCTCACCGGCCTCGCCAATGCCGCGATCGAGCGGGTCACGCCCGATCCGGTCGCGTTCGGTTCGGGCATCGCGGTCTATGGCGCAAGCGATCTCACCTGCTACCGCGCCGGGGACGAGCCGCTCGCCGGACGGCAGGCGGCGGCGTGGGACCCGGTCTTGGACTGGGCGCGCGACCGGTACGGCGTCGAATTCATCGTGACCGACGGGGTGATGCCGGTCGAACAGCCGCCGCGCACCCTCGCCCGGTTGCGCGAGGCGGTGGTGGCGCTGTCGCCATGGGTGCTGGCGCCGCTGTCGCCGATCGTGAGCCTGACCGGATCGTTGCTGCTCGGGCTGATGCTGGTCGAGCGGGCGATTTCGGCGGAGGCGGCGTGGGAGGCGGCGCATGTCGACGAGGACTGGCAGGCCGAGCAATGGGGTGAGGATGATCTGGCTGCCGAAACTCGGGCGGTTCGGTTGCGGGAGTATGGGGCGGCTGTGGGAGCGCTTGGCGCGCCGGGCGAGGCGTAGCGAAGCTACGTCGAGCCGCACGAGGCGCGCCCGGCCGGCGGCGCGGAAAGCGCCGTCCGACGGCACGGGCTTTGCCCGTGGCGGGTGTTGGACGCCCGGAACGGCTTCCGGTCAGGAACCGCATCGTCAGCGTGTATGGATTCCGGCCTTCGTCGGAATGACGATTGGGGCAGCGGTCGGGCGCGTTGCGGCGGCGGTAATTCCCCCCAAAGTTTACAAAGTTTACACTTGCGGCGCGTTTCGGCGGGGGTGTTGGTGTCTCGATCCGTCACCCCTAACCGTCGCCCCAGCGAAGGCAGGGGCCTCATGCGGCTCCTGCTGCGCGCTATCAACGGGAGATCCCAGCCTGCGCTGGGATGGCGTTGATGGGGTGGGCCAGAGAAGAAGTTTTGGTTCGCGCGGAGGCGCGGAGGCGCGGAGGGGTTGCGCATGGGGGCACGCCGCGTGTTGCAACATGGTGGAGGGGCTGCTCGCGCAGCCGGGGGTTGGACGGTGCATGCCGTCCACCCTGCCCCGACGCCTACCCTGTAGGACAGCGCCTATCGCGGTGGCGCGGTCGAGCCGTGGAGGTCGAGGTCGAGCGTGACGCCCGGTTCGGCGTCGGCGGGGCGGCCCTCGATGCGGTCGATCAGGCGGCGGGTGATGGTGGCGGCCATGTCGGCGATCGGGCGGCGGACGGTGGTGAGCGCGGGCGTCAGCATCATTGCCAGGATGCTGCCGTCAAAGCCGACCACCGACAGGTCGCCCGGCACCGACAGGCCGTGGCCGGCGGCGACCTTCAGCACGGCGGCGGCCATCACGTCGTTGCCGGCGAAGATCGCGGTCGGGCGCGGATCGTGGCGCAGCACCGCCTGCGCGCCGGCCACGCCCGAATCGAAGCCGTAATCGCCGATCGCCTCGGTCAGCAGGGCGATGCCCCGCTGCGCCAGCGCGGCGACGAAGCCCGCGCGGCGTTCGAGCGCGCTGTGCGCGTCGGCCGGCCCCGAGATCAGCGCGACGCGGGTATGGCCGAGGTCGAGCAGATGCGCGGCGACGGCGGCGGCGGCACCACGCTCGTCGGCCACCAGCATCGCGTCATAGCCCTCCAGCCGGACCGAGGAGAGTGCTACCGCCGGCACGCCGACCTGCGCCAGCCGGTAGGGCAGCGCGGCGATGCCCGACACCGGCGGCACGACGACGACCCCGTCGACACGCGAGCGCTGGACGAATTCGATCACGTCCTCGGCCGGATCGCCGCCATCGGCGCGGACCGGGTGGACGACCAGTTCATAGCCGCGCACCGATGCTTCGCGGACCATGCCGCGTTGCAGGGGATCGAGCACCAGCGCGTTGCGATCGTTATGGACGAGGCCCAGCAGGAACGAGCGCCCGGTGGCGAGGCCGCGCGCGCGGGCGCTGGGGCGGAACTGGAGCGCGGCGATGACCGCCTCGACCTTTTCGCGCGTCTCGGCATTCACCAGCGGCGAGCGGTTGAGCACGCGCGAGACGGTGCGGATCGACACCTGCGCGCGCGCCGCGACGTCGGCGATGGTGGTTCCGCTCTGGGGGGTGTCGTGCATCAGACGATGGGTATCGCCCGATGGGGCGGTCGGGCGCAAGGGGCGGCGTCCGGCTTCCCTCCCCTCCCTGACAAGGGAGGGGAGTTTGCGTCAGTCGAACACCCCGCCCTTCGCGCGCAGCGCGCGGCTCGCGCGGCGGCCGTAGGCGAGGTAGATCGCGAGGCCGATCGCGTTCCAGATCAGGAAGCGGACCAGCGTGGCGCCGGGCAGGCTGTGGAGCAGATAGAGGCAGCCGAGGATCGCCCCCGTCCCCACCACCATCGGCGCGGGGCAGCGGAACAGGCGTTTGGCGGTCGGTGCGGTGCGGCGCAGCACCATCAGGCAGGCACCGACCGCGACGAAGGCGACGAGCGTGCCGGCATTGGCCAGCTCGGCGATCTCGTCGAGGCGGAACAGCCCGGCGACGACCGCGATCGACAGGCCGGTCAGCACGGTGATCCGCGTCGGCGCGCCGCTGCGCTTGCTGACGGTGGCGAGGCTGGCCGGAAGCAGTCCGTCGCGCGCCATGACGAAGAAGATGCGGCTCTGCCCATACATCATCACGAGGATCACCGAGGGGAGCGCGATGACGGCGGCGAGCGCGATCAGATAGGCGGCGGTCGGTTGATTGAGGGTGCGCAGCACCAGCGCGAGCGGCTCGGACGAATTGGCCAGCGTCTGGAACGGCACCGCGCCGATCGCCGCCACCGCGACGCCCATGTAGATCGCGGTACACAGCAGCATCGACCCGACGATGCCGATGGTCAGGTCGCGCCCCGGATTCTTCGCTTCCTCGGCCGAGGTCGCGACCGCGTCGAAGCCGTAGAATGCGAAGAACACGATCGCCGCCGCTGCCATCACTCCGCGCTTGGTCCCCTCCACCTCGGTACTGCCAAAGCCATAGGGCATGAACGGGTGGAGGTTGTTGGCGTCGAACGCGGGCATGGCGAAGGCGATGAACACGCCCAATGCCACCAGCTTGATGACGACCAGCACGATGTTGAGCGTCGCGCTCTCGCGCGTGCCCGCCACCAGCATCCCCATCACCGCCAGTGCGACGAGGACGGCGGGCAGGTTGACGATGCCGCCGCCATGCGGCCCGGCGAGCAGTTCGGGCGGAAGCGTGACGCCGATCGCCTGGATCCACCCGACCAGATAGCCCGACCAGCCGACCGCGACCGTCGAGCAGGCCAGCGAATATTCGAGGATCAGCGACCAGCCGACGACCCATGCCGCCGTTTCGCCCAGCGCCACATAGCTGAAGGTATAGGCGCTGCCCGCCGCCGGGATCATCGTCGCCAGTTCGGCATAGGCGAGTGCCGCGCAGGCGCAGACCGCGCCGGCGATGGCGAAGGCGAGGATGACGGCGGGGCCGGCGCGCTCCGCCCCGACCCCGGTCAGGGTATAGATGCCGGTGCCGACGATCGCGCCGACCCCCAGCGCGATCAGATGCGGCCAACTGAGCGTCTTGGCGAGCGCCTGTCCGGCGGGCGCGTGCTGCCCCAATGGTTTGCGCGGTCCGATGATCGACATGGCCTGTTTCCCCCCTGTGCCGTCGTCCGTCCGCTCAGGTCAGGCGGCGGTGAATTGTCCGTGCAGATCGTGCAGCGTCGCCTCGATATGGCGATGCAGCAAGGCCTCGAGCGCCACCGCGTCGCGCGCCAGCCACGCATCGATCAGGTGGCGATGTTCGAGATGCGCGCGAGCGTCGCGCCCGGCGGGTTCGAGATGGCGGATGACGTAGCGTTCGGCGAGGAACGCCAGCCGTTCGATCAACTGCGTCGTCAGCAGCCCGCCGCCCGGCCGCACCAGCGCGACGTGGAACGCGCGGTTGCATACCGCGACCTCGGCGAGATTGGTGTGCGCCGCCTTGTCGAGTGCGTGGAACGCGGCCAGCGCCTCGGCCCGTTCGGCATCGTCGGCGAGCGCGGCGGCGCGCGCGGCGGCGGCGGGTTCGATCGCGAGGCGCAGCGCATAGATCTCGTCGGCCTGATCCGCCGACATCGGGCGGACCGAATAGCCGCGATTGGCCTGGCTGACGAGCAGCCCTTCCTGTTCCAGTCGGCCGAGCGCCTCGCGCAGCGGAATCTTGCTGCCCCCCAGTTCGGCGGCCAGCGCGTCCTGCCGAATCGGGGCATCCTCGCCCAGACTGCCGGTGACGATGCGGTCGCGGACGATGGTGAACACCTGATCGGACAGGGTGCGGACGACGATTGCGGAACTGTTCACCGGACGACGAACCCCTGCCAGAACGGATCGGCGCGATCGATCCAGATGGTGTTGAAGCCGGTGGCGATCGCCGACCCCTCGATCGAGGGGATGATGGCGGGCACGTCGCCGAGGCTCGTCGCTGCCTCGACCCGGCCGGTGAAGCGGCTGCCGATATAGCTTTCGTGGACGAAGCTGTCACCGATCGCCAGCCGCCCGGTGGCGGCGAGGTGCGCGAGCCGCGCCGAGGTGCCGGTACCGCACGGGCTCCGGTCGATCGCGCCGTCGCCGTAGAAGACCGCGTTGCGGCCGTCAGCGCCCTCGCCCTTCGGCACGTCGGCCCATAGCACGTGGCTGACGCCGCGAATCGTCGGGTCGAGCGGATGGACCGGCTCGAACACCGCGCGCACCGCGTCGCGCAACGCCCGGCTGTGGGCGATGATCGCCTCGGCCCCGAGCGAATCGAGGCCGGTGTAGCCGCCCTGCGGCTCGACGATCGCATAATAATTGCCGCCATAGGCGACGTCGACCTTGAGCGGCCCGAGGCCGGGCAGGTCGAGCGCGATGCCGGTCGCGGCGAGATAGGCGGGGACGTTGGTGATCTTCACCGACGTCACCCTGTCACCCTCGCTCCGGTAGGCGATGTCGATGATCCCGGCGGGCACCTCGACGCGCAGGCGGCCCGGCGTGGTCGGCTGGATCAGGCCGTGTTCGAGGCCGAAGGTGATGATGCCGATCGTGCCGTGCCCGCACATCGGCAGGCAGCCCGAGGTTTCGATGAACAGGATGCCGATGTCGCAATCGTCGCGCGTCGGCGGATAGAGGAACCCGCCCGACATCATCGCATGGCCGCGTGGTTCGAAGCACAGCCCGGTCCGGATCCAGTCGAAGCGCGCCAGGAAATCCTGTCGCCGCTCCGACATGGAGGCCCCTTTGAGCAAGGGTGCGCCACCCGCGACCAGCCGCACCGGATTGCCGGCGGTATGCCCGTCGATGCAGAAGAAGCTGTGGCGCATCGGCGTGCGATCAGGCCGCGACGGCGGCGGCGGGCTGGAACGAGGGCAGGTCGGGGCGGGTCGTCGCCGCCTGTTCGACCATCGCGATCACCTGTGCGCGGCGCTCGCCGATCAGCGGCAGGCGCGGCGGGAGCACGCGCTCCGACCCGCGACCCATGACCTGTTCGGCCAGCTTGATCGACTGCACCAGATCGTGATCGGCATCGAGGTGGAGCAGCGGCATGAACCAGCGATAGATTTCCATCGCCTTGGCATGATCGCCACGCTGGAACGCGCGCACCAGTTCGACCGATTCGCGCGGGAAGGCGTTGGTAAGGCCCGACACCCAGCCCTGCGCGCCAAGGTACAGCCCTTCGAGCGCGACATCGTCGAGGCCGGCGAACAGCACGTAGCGGTCGCCGAACGCGGTCTTCACATCGGTGAAGCGGCGCGTGTCGGGGGCCGATTCCTTGATCGCGACGATGGTCGGCGCATCGGCCACCATCTCCAGCACCGTGTTGTCGATCTGGGTGCGATAGGCCGGGGGGTTGTTGTAGAGCATGATCGGCAGCGCGGTCGCCGCCGCCACGCCCTTGAAATGCGCGGCCAGTTCATGCGCCTTGGGCACATAGACCATCGGCGGGAGCAGCATGAGGCCGTCCGCCCCGGCCTTTTCCGCCGCGATCGCATAGGCGACGGCGCGGCGGGTGTCGTATTCCGACACGCCGGTGACGACGGGGACGCGGCCGTCGACCACCTCGACGATCGCGGTGAGGACCGTGATCTTCTCGTCATGGGTCAGCGAGTTGTTCTCACCCACCGTGCCCAGCGCAATGACACCGGTCACGCCGTCGCGGATCAGATCGTCCACCACGCGCTGGGTATCGGCGAGATCGATCGAGAGATCCTCGCGAAGCTGCGTCGTCACCGCCGGAAACACACCTTGCCAATCAATCGTCATGCTCTGGTCCTGAAGTCTTGTCTGTGAATACCGTATACGATAATAGCGGGTGATGAACAAGGGGGCAAAGCGGACCATGCCGGACGATCGTATCGCCGTGGTCGGGGCCGGGATCGTCGGCCGGTCGATCGCGCTGGCGCTGGCGGCCCGCGGGCAGCGGGTCGTGCTGATCGATGCGGCCGACGACCGCGCCGCACCATCATGGGGGAATGCCGGACATATTGCCACCGAACAAGTCGCGCCGATCGCGTCATGGGCGACGATCCGGTCGATGCCGAAGCGGCTGTTCTGGCGCGGCGGGCCGGTGGGGCTGCCGATCGCGCAGATCGCGACGTGGCTGCCGTTCGCCGCGCGGCTGGTCGCGGCGTCCGGCCCGAAGCGATTCGCCGCCGGACAGGCCGCGCTGGCGGCGATGCTGGCGCAGGCGATGCCGGCGTGGGAGCGGCTGGCCCATGCGATCGGACGGCGCGACCTGCTGCGCGAGGACGGGCATCTGATCGCATGGGAAAGTGCCGCCAGCGCCGCGGCGGGCCGGGCGCACTGGGGCACGGCCGATACCGGCACCGCGCGGCTGGGCGAGGCGAGCGCCGACGATCTCGCCCGGTTGCGCGCGCTGTCGCCCGGCGTGGTCGATGCGGTGCGCTTCACCGGCACCGGGCAGATCGCCGACCTGACCGCACTGGCCGACGCGCTCGACGCCGCGCTGGCGGCGGCCGGGGTCGAGCGGTTGCACCGGCACGCCACGCTCGAACGCCATGGCCGGCGGATCGTGGTGGAGGGAGTCGCCGCGACCCGGGTGGTGATCGCCGCCGGGGTCGGCTCGGCCGCGCTGATGGCGGCGGCGGGGCATGCCGCCGTGCCGCTGATCGCCGAGCGCGGCTATCATCTGCGCGGCGATGCGGACGGCTGGCCCGCCGACCTGCCGCCGGTGGTATTCGAGGACCGCTCGATCATCGTCACCCGCTATGCCGACCAGGTGCAGGTGGCAGGCTTCGTCGAGTTCGGCCGCGCCGACGCCCCGCCCGACCCGCGCAAGAGCGAGCGGTTGTGTGCGCATGTCACCGCCCTGCGCCTGCCGATCGCCGGGCCGTTCCGGCGGTGGATGGGGGCACGGCCGACGCTGCCCGATTATCTGCCGGCGATCGGGCGGTCGACTCGCGCCGACAATCTCTATTATGCCTTCGGGCATCAGCATCTGGGGCTGACGCTGGGGCCGATCACCGGAGAATGGGTCGCGGCGCTGATGCTCGGCGATGCGCCGGTGCCTGCGGCGTTCGACGTCGAGCGGTTTTAGAACGGGTCTACCTTCGGTCGGCACGTGAGCAGAATTGCTCCCCTCCCTGACAAGGGAGGGGTTGGGGGGTGGGTCGGCCGGTTGTGGAACGCACACCTTACCTCGCGGGCCGACCCACCCCCGACCCCTCCCTTGTCAGGGGGGAGACGTGGAGCACTTGGTTGAATGTCGATCCACCATGATACGGAACTTTGTAGCATGACCATCGGAACCTCCGACGCCGCGACCGAACTGGCGGCGATCCGCCCGCCCGCGACGCGGGTGCCACCGATCGATGCAGGGGAATATGCTGCCCGCGCCGCGAAGGCGCGCGCGCTGTGCGCGGCGGTGGGGGCAGGCGCGCTGCTGGTTCATGCCGGGGCGTCGCTGCGCTATTTCACCGGCGTGCCTTGGGGTGCGACCGAGCGGATGGTCGCGCTGCTGCTGCCGGTGGCGGGCGAGCCGGTGATGATCTGCCCCCGGTTCGAGCAGGGATCGCTCGAGGCCGACCTTCAAATCTCCGCCGATCTCGCGCTGTGGGACGAGGATGAGGACCCGGTCGCGCTGCTGGCGAAGGCCGCGCAAGGCATGGGCGCAATCGCGGTCGATCCGCAGCTTCCCTTCGCATGGGGGGCGAAACTGGCGCGCAGCGGCGCGACGCTGGTCGACGGATCGGGAGTGATCGACGGGTGCCGGATGGTGAAGTCGGCGGCCGAGCTGGCGTGTCTGGCGCAGGCCAAGGCGATGACGCTGGAGGTGCAGGCGCGCGCCGCGCGCATCCTGCGCCCCGGCATCGCCGCGAGCGAGGTGATCGCCTTCATCGACGCCGCGCATCGCGCGATCGGTGGCGGCGGATCGTTCTTCTGCGCGGTGCAGTTCGGTCATGCCACCGCCTTTCCCCACGGCCTGCCCGGCGACCAGCGGCTGGCCGAGAATGAGCTGGTGCTGATCGACACCGGTTGCCGGGTGCAGGGCTATCATTCGGACATCACCCGCAGCTATGCCTTCGGGCAGGTGGCGCAGGACATCCGCGACATCTGGGACATCGAACACGAAGCGCAGGCGGCGGCGTTCGCGGTCGCAGGACCCGGCGTGCCATGCGAGGCGGCCGATGCGGCAGCGCGCGCGGTGCTGTCCGCCCATGGGCTGGGGCCGGACTATGCGCTGCCGGGGCTGCCGCATCGCACCGGCCACGGCATCGGCCTGTCGATCCATGAGCCGGCCAATCTGGTGCGCGGCGACGTGACGCCGATGGCGGTGGGCATGTGTTTCTCGAACGAGCCGATGATCGTGGTGCCGGGGCGTTTCGGCGTGCGGCTGGAGGATCATTTCCATGTGACCGATGCCGGCGCGGCATGGTTCACCCAGCCGCAGCCGTCGATCGACCGGCCGTTCGGGTAGGGGGGAACGGATAGGGGTGCTTGGCTGCCGTGGCCCTGCCCCTTTTCAGACGGGCGGGCGTTTACCGCGACGCCACGCCGATGCCCGCCTCAAACAATAATAACATACCACCAGAGGCGACAGTGCAAGCGAGCAGAAGATCGCAAGACTGCCTGGATTTTCGCCGATGCCTCCAGCGCCGAAGAACCCGATCGTAAACACGACGAGGAATACAATCATCAGCGTGTAGACAGACGCGGCGGCTATCAGAATCGCGGAAACAAACTTGTTCACCACATCCTCCACGTAAGCCTTACACGCTGGTCTAGGGCCATGGCCGGTGTTCGCAATCATGCGAATCCGCCAGCGGCAGGGATCGAACCCGCACCCGGTTCCGGGATCGCTGTAGCGATACGTCTACCAATTCCGTCACGCTGACATGGCGGGTGTAGCGTCCGATCGGGTTGCCACACAATGTTCGGTTCGGGGCAACGTGTACCGAAGGACCGGCGATTTCTCCCTACCCCAGCGGATACGGCCCCTTGCCGCCCTCGGCGATGAAGCGATCGACGCGGGCGTCGATCATCGGCAGCGGGACCGATCCCAGCGCCAGCATCGCGTCGTGGAAGGCGCGGATGTCGAATTTGGGACCGAGCGCCTTTTCCGCCTTCGCGCGGCCCTGCACGAACGCCATTTCGCCCATGTAATAGCTCAGCGCCTGTCCGGGCCATGCGATGTAGCGGTCGACCTCGGTCGTGATCTCGTGGGTCGACAGCGCGGTATTGTCCTTGAGGAAATTCTGCGCGCGCTCGCGGGTCCAGCCTTGCGAGTGGAGGCCGGTGTCGACCACCAGCCGGGCGGCGCGCCACATCTGGTAGCTGAGCATGCCGAAAATTTCATACGGGGTGGTGTACATCCCCATCTCTTCGCCGAGCGCCTCGGAATAGAGCGCCCAGCCCTCGCCATAGGCCGAGAGATAGGCGTCGCGGCGATAGGCGGGGAGGTCGTCCAGCTCGGCGGCGAACGGCATCTGCCACGCATGTCCCGGCGCGCTTTCGTGGAGCGTGAGCGCAGGCAGCGAATAGAGCGGACGCGCAGGCAAATTGTACGTGTTGACGAGATAGATGCCCGGCCCGCCGCGCCCGCCGGTGTAGAAGGGGGCGAGGTCGGCCGGCACCGGTTTGATCGCGAAGCGCGCGCGCGGCATGCGGTTGAAATATTGCGCCGCCTTGCCGTCGAAGGTCTTGGCGATCCATGCCGCGCGGTCGAGCAGCGCTTGCGGGGTCGTCGTGTAGAATTGCGGATCGGTGCGCAGGAAGTGCAGGAAACCGGGGAAATCGCCCTGCCATTTCGCGTCGCGCATCACGGTCTGCATCCGTGCTCGGATACGGGCGACTTCGGCGAGGCCGATGGCATGGACCTGATCGGCGGTCAGGTCGCGCGTGACATATTCGCGGACCTTGGAGGCGTAGTAGGCGCGGCCATCGGGCAGGTCGTAAGCGGCGAGGCTGGTGCGCGCGCCCGGGACATAGTCCTGTTGCAGAAACGCGAGGAGCCGCTGGTGCGCGGGGATCACCGCGCTGCCGATCAGGCGCAGCGCTTCGGCGCGTAGGCTTGCCTGGGTTGCGGGTGGGATCGTCGCCGGCATGGCCTTGAACGGGGCGTAGAAGGGCGATGCCTCGCCGGGCGCGGCGACCACCGCCGCCACGCCGGCGTCGCGCCCTTGCAGCGTGATCGCCGGGGGCGTGAAGCCGCGCGCGAGGCCGGCGCGCATGTTGGCGATGTTCTGGTCGAAATAGCGCGGGATCTGCGCCAGCCGGGCGAGATAGCCGCGATAGCCGGCCGCGTCGCGCAGCGGTTCGCCCGCCATGCCGGCGATGTCGATCCAGAAGCTGCTGTCGGCGTTGAGCGGCTTTTCCCAGTCGCGGAAGCGCTGCGCGGCGAGCAGCGCGGCGACCTGCGCACGGTAGACGGTATAGTCGTCGCGGACCTTGGGGCTGAGTTTGGCCGGGTCGATCGCGTCCAGTGCGCGGGCGGTCGTTTCCCAGCGGGCGAGGCGGGCGGCCTGTGCGGCGGGGCCGACGTCGGGCAGGCCAGCATCGGGCGCAACCGACGAATCCTCGCCGGGGCCAGCCTGCGCCTTGCGCCAGTCGTACTCGGACGTGGCGAGCGTGGCGAAGGCGGTGTCGGCGGGGGTCGCCTGCGGTTGCTGCGCCATGGCGGGGGTGGCGAGGAGGAGCGCGAGGGCGGACATCAGCATCGTCACCCCGGACTTGTTCCGGGGTCCACTCGTCGGCGAGCGATGCGTGTCGTGGATCGGGCGACGACGTTCGTGGCGAGGTGGACCCCGGAACAAGTCCGGGGTGACGATAGGGGTGTCGTTCCGCATCACTTCGCCTTTCCTGCCACCGCGTCGATGTCCGCGAGCAGCGCCCGCGACACCTGCACCCCTTCGCGTTCGCTTGCCCTGCGGGCGGCGTGGCGGCGGCTGCCGGGGAGGCGCGCGCCCTGCCCCTCGATCGCCTCGAACATCGCCTCGGCGCGCGCGAGATGGTCGGCCGCCGCGTCGCCGAGGAAGCCGGCGGGGTCGATCGCGACGATCAGTTCGCCGCCGATTGGCGAGCCCTTGCGGCCCGCATCGCGCGCGATCGATTCGGCGCTGGTCAGGTCGCCGATCAGCGGCCCGGCGATCAGTTCGACCATCGCCGCCAGCGCCGATCCCTTGTGCCCGCCGAAGGTGCGCATCGCGCCGGCCAGTACCGCTTGCGCGTCGGCGCTGGGGTTGCCGTCGGGGTCGATGCCCCAGTCGGTCGGGATGGCCTTGCCGGCGCGGCGGTGCAGCTCGATCTCGCCGCGCGCGACCATCGAGGTCGCGAAGTCGAACACGAACGGGTTGGGGCCCGGGCGCGGCCAGCCGAACGCGATCGGGTTGGTGCCGAACACCGGCTTCGTGCCGCCGGCCGGCGCGACCCACGCATGGCTGGGGGTGAAGGCGAGTGCCACGAGGCCGTCGGCGACCAGCGCCTCGACCTCGGGCCAGAGTGCGGCGAAATGGACGATGTCGTTGAGCGCCATGGCGGCGATGCCGCCCACGCAGGTCGCCTCGACCAGCGCGGCGCGGCCCGTCTCGAACGCCAGTTGCGCGAAGCCGCCCTGCCCGTCGACGCGGACCAGCGCGGGCTTGGGGCGCGACAGCACCGGCACGGCATCGGGCACCACCACCCCGCTCGCAACGCTGTGCGCGGCGACAAGCAGGCGGTAGAGGCCGTGGCTCCCGCAGCCGTCGCGCTCGCCCGCGACCATCGTCTCGGCGACCGCGACGACATGCGGTTCGGAGAGGCCGACGCGGCGCAGCGTGGCGCGGGCATAGTCGCGCACCTCGTCCAGCGTCATGCGAACGGTGTCGCTCATGCGGTCACGCCCGGCCTGGCGGTGAACAGGCGCATGCCGAACACCGGGCCGGCGGTGTTCTTGTCGTGCGGCACGACGCGGATGGTGATCTTCGCCTTGCCGCGGGTCAGCGGTTCGGGGACCGGATAGTCGACGTCGAAGAACGTCCCCGGCCGGCTGCGGTCGAGCGACTGGGTAGCGATGCGCTGATTGTCGACGAGGATGTCGAACGATCGTTTGCCCTCGTCGCCCCAATAGGTCGCCTGGAGCACCAGCGGGCCGGGCTTCACCGCCATGGTGAACTGGAAGAAGCCGCCGGTGCGCGCGTCGCGCCCGGCACGCCCGCGATAGCTGAGCGGGTAGGAGATGTCGGAGGTGAGATTGTGGTCGCGCTCGGGCTGCATTTCGCCGAGGTGCATCACGTCGACCGAGCGGGCGGCGAGTTCGCGCTCGTCGGCCTGCCGCTTGCGGAACGCGGCTTCCTCGACCGCCCATTCGCCATCGGTGAAGCGGCGGAAATAGACCGCGCTTCGCCGGTCGTACTGGCGGTAGAAGGGGACGAAAGTCAGGTCGCCGGGGCGGATGAGACTAGCGGTGCGATATTGCGCTTCCTCAAGCGCGACCGGCTGGAACCGGGCGAGCAGGTCGTCACCGACCATTGCCGGGTCGGGCTGGTCCCATGTCCCGTCGGCACGGCCGAGATCGCCGGCCAGCACCAATGGCCCGCGCAGCACCGCGACGGTCTGCGCATCGCCCGGCGTCGCCTCCAGCCGCAGGTCGAGCGGCAGGCGGATGGTGACGCTGTCGCCCGCCTTCCAGCGGCGGTCGATCACCGCATAGCCGCTCGCGCGGGCGGCATCGTGCGGGCGGTCGTTGACGAGGATTTCGGCGGACCTGGCCCAGCCGGGGATACGCAGCGCGACGGGAAAACGGCCGGCTTTGCCGAGCGTGGTGAAGGTCAGCGTCGCCTGGCCGTCGAACGGATAGTCGGTGGTGAGGCCGACCCGCGCGCTGCGCGCCGCCCACTCGGCGTCGGCGGGGATATACAGGTTCACGATCAGCGTATCGTCGCCCGACCAGAAGATGCTCTCGCCGTGCTTGGCATGGCTTTCCATGCCGGTGCCGACGCAGCACCAGAATTCCTCGCCATCGGGGGCCGAATATTCGCGCTTCGTGCCGGTCATCAGCGGGGTCATGTAGGTGAAGCCGCCGTTCACCGGCTCCTGCTGCGCCATGACGTGGTTCAGGTGGGCGCGTTCGTAATAGTCGAACAGCGCGCCGTCGGGCGCCCAGCCATAGAGGTGGCGGGTGAGTTTGAGCATGTTGTAGGTGTTGCAATGCTCGCACGTCTGTTCGGTAATGTGCTGCGCGATGCTGTCGGGCGCGCTGAAATATTCGCGGTCGGCGTTGCCGCCGATGACATAGCTGTGGTGGCGCGTGACGCGCTCCCAGAAGAAGCGCGCGGCGGTGGCGTGGCCCGGATTGCCGGTGATCTCGTACAGCCGGGCGAGGCCGATGAGTTTGGGCACCTGCGTATTGGCGTGGATGTTGGCCAGTTCGTCGCGCTTCTCGGTCAGCGGGACCAGCACCTTTTTATGATAGATGCGCTCGGCGAGTTTGAGCCAGCGTGCATCGCCGGTGCGGGCATGGAGTTCGGCGAAACTCTCGTTCAGCCCGCCGTGTTCGCAGGCGAGGACCTGCTGCACCTGATCGTCGGTGAGCGCGGCGAATACCCGGTCGATATAGCCGCCCAAGGCCACCATGATCGCCGTCGCCTTGGGCGAAGGGCCGATATGGTCGAGGACGTCGAACAGCCCGGTATAGAGCTTGTGCCAGTTGTAGAACGGCACCCAGCAGCCGTTGAGATCGAACCCGGCCGAGCGGATGTCGCCGCCCATGATCTCGGGGAAGATTTCCTTCCCGTTGACGATCGTGCCGTCGCGGCGCTTGCGGCTGAACCCGGCGACATAGCCGTCGGCGGCCTGACACGCGACCAACTCGTCGATGATGTACGCGGCGCGCGCCGCGCAATCGGGGCAGCCGGTCTGGGCATGGGTCAGCGCGAGGCCGGAGAGATAATGGCCGAGCGTGTGGCCGGCGATGGTGTCGCTTTCCCAGCCGCCATAGACTTTGCCCTTGGGGGCGAGGCCGGCGAAGCTGCGGTAATTGTGCAGCAGCCGGTCGGCATCGAGCCGCAGCAGATAGGCACGATTGACCTCGACCGCGCGGGCATAGTCCGACGGGCGCAGCCGCACCGCCGACAGGGGCAGCGGTTTGGGGTGCGCGGGCAGCGCGGCGGTCATCCCCCGCGCGGCGGCGGGCAGCGTGGCCAGCGGCAGCGCGGCACCGCTAGCGAGGAAGCGGCGGCGGTCGATCGGCATATCCATCCCCTGTGAATACCGTATACGATAGGGCCGGGGGTGGGTTTGTCAATCTGGGACGGATCGACATTCCGCGAAAGGTTCGGCTTCTCCCCTCCCTGACAAGGGAGGGGGCGGGGGTGGGTTGGTCGATTGTGGAACGCTCGTCTTTCCTCGCAGGCCTACCCACCCCCAGCCCCTCCCTTGTCAGGGAGGGGAGCAATGTTGCGGGACGACGCGGCTGAAGGTCGATCAACCCTATCGCGCGTTCCAGTCGCTCACCCCCTCCCCGCCCAGCGTGCGCAGGAAGAAGTCGTACTGGCGGCGCATTGCGTAGGGCACCGGACCGGTCGAGCGACCCGCGCCATGTTCGCCGTTGGGCACGACCAGCAGGTCAAAGCGTTTGCCTGAGCGGACCAGCGCGTCGACGACCTGCGTCGTCGAGGCGGGGTCGACGTTCGAATCCTGTTCGCCGACGACCAGCAGCAGCTCGCCTTTCAGCCTGGCGGCATGCACCACGCCCGATCCGGCGAGATAGCTGGCGTCGACCGGCCAGCCGAGCCATTGTTCGTTCCAGTCGATCTTGTCCATGCGGTTGTCGAAACACCCGGCATAGGCGACCCCGGCCTTATAGACATCGCCGTGAAACAGCAGCGCGTTCAGCGTGCTCTGCCCGCCCGCCGACCCGCCATAGATGCCGACGCGGGTGAGATCGACCGCTGGGTCCCTCGCCGCCAGCGCGCGCAGCCATGCGATGCGATCGGGAAAGCCGGAGTCGGCGAGGTTCTTCCACGCGACGTCGTGAAACGCCTTCGAGCGGTTGGCGGTGCCCATGCCGTCGATCATCACCACGATGAAGCCCAGATCGGCCTGCGCCTGCATCCCGATCACCTTGTCGCCGCCCGAATAGCTGCCGAACGGCCAGAAGCCCTTGGGCACGAAGCTGTCGTGCGGGCCGGCGTAGATGTTTTCGATCACCGGATAGCGCCTGGCGGGCTCGTAACCCTGCGGGCGGACGACGATGCCGTGGATGTCGGTGACGCCGTCGCGGCCCTTCGCCACGAAGCGTTCGGGCGGACGATAGCCCGCCGCCGTCAGCCGTGCGATGTCACCGCGCTCCAGCACCGCGACCAGCCGTCCGTCGGGGCCATGCAGTTCGCTCGTCTCGGGCAGGTCGCTGCGCGAATAGGTGTCGACATAGGCCGACATGTCGGGGGCGAAGCGGACCTCGTGGGTGGCGTTCGCGGTGGTCAGCCGCGTCAGGTTGCGGCCGTCGAAACCGATGCGGAACCAGTGTTTGTAATAGGGGTCCTCGCCCGGCACATAGCCGCTGGCCGAGAACCATATCTGCCGCTTGCCCTCGTCCACCTTCGCGATGTCGCGCACCAGCCACTTGCCGCGCGTGATCCGGCGCTTCACCCGGCCGGTGCGGCCGTCGACCAGATAGAGGTGCCGCCAGCCGTCGCGCTCGGAGGTCTGGATCAGCTCCGCGCCGTCCTTGCCCAGATCATGGGTGAAGATGCGGTCGCGGAACACGAAGGTCGTCGCCTCGTCGCTTGCCGCGACATGTGCCTCGCCGCTCGCCGCATCGACCGCGATCCGCCGCGCCGCGCCGAAGCCACGCCGGACATAGTCGAACGCCAGCGTCCGCCCATCGGGCCGCCAATAGGGGGCACTGAGGGTATAGGCGTTGGGGAACAGCGTGTCGGCGATGTCGGTGTGCTTGGCCGTAGCGACATCGAACAGCACCGGCTGTTCGCGGTCCACCGTGTCGCCGGGCTTGGGATAGAGTTGCTGCACCACTTCGGGCTGGACCCGGCCGGGGGGCGCGGCGACGATGCGCGTCACCATCCGGGGATAGCCGGGGCGGACGCGATAGACCGCGACATGGCGGCCATCGGGCGACCACGCGATGGTTTCGGGATCGTGGAAGTCGCCGGGCGATCCGTCCTGCGCGCGCCACTTCTCCGCGCCGCCGCCAGCGGCGCGCACCACCAGATTATCGTCGACCACCAGTGCTTCGAGACTGCCGTCGGGCGAGCGGCGGGGCGTGTTGTCAGCGGGCTGGCGCAGGTCACGCACCACGCCGAAACCGCGGTCGCGCTGCGGCACCGGTTCGGGCAGCCGTGCGCATACCGGCTGGATCAGCGTGCAGCGCATGCGGACCTCGCCGAGGGGCAGCTCGATCGCCTTGCGCCCGTCGACATAGGCGAAGCGATCGAACGGCAGGCGCAGCGGATCTACGGGCACGCCGCTCGCCTTCGTCAGCGCGGCGGCGATGGCAGCGGCGTCGAACGCGGGGGACTTGGCGAGGGTGGCCGCATCGACGTCGACGAAGCCGAAGCCGCCCTCGACCGTCTTGCGATAATGGAAATGGCGGCCGTCCGCGTCCCATTGCGCGGGTTCGGCGATGTCGCGGGTCAGCCATTGCCAGCGCTCACGCAACGCCAGCGAGGCGTCGATCCGGGTGGGCACGTCCTGCGCCATCGCCGGCGCGGCGAGCAGCGCGAGCGCGAGGAGCGCCCTCACTTCACCGTCCCGAGCGTAAACGCGAAGGTCGTGGGCCTGAGCGCGATGCGATAGGGCATGTGCGGTCGTCCATCGAGGTTCCAGCCGGTATCGCCGCCGACCCCGGCCTGCGCCGCATCGATCAACAGGCTGGGGAGCCCGTGCGGCACTATCTCGCCGCTGTGTTTCTTCGTTTCGAGGTCGGCATAGGGAAAGGCGAGCGCGTTGACCGACAGCGGCTGGACCCCGGTGACGCGCAGGCTCGGCAGGCCGGTTCCGCTCAGCGTCACCCGGCGCACGTCCTGTTTCGCGCCGGTTTCCTGCGGGCGGGCATAGCCGTGCGCCTGTTCCGCGAGCGTGCCGTGCCACTCGGCAATCAGCCCCGACACCTTGCGATCGGCATAGGTTTCGTGGGGGCCGCGCCCGTACCAGCCGATCCGGTCGAAACCCTGCGCACCGCTGAACGCGAGGCCCATGCGCAGCGGATCGGGCAGCGTGTCGCGGTGCGGGGTGAAGGTCATCGTCACGCCGACGCTGCCGTCACGGCCCATGGTCCAGCGGGTGACGGTGTCGACCGATCCCACCCCCATGTCGTGGCGCACGACGATCGCGTCGCCCTCCACGCCCACGCCATCGACGCGGCGGTTGTTCGAGAACTGCTTCCACATCGCATGGCTCTTCAGCACGCCGGTGCCGATGTCGTTGTCGGTCGGCGCGCGCCAGAAATTGGGCGCGCCGCCGGTCAGCAGAGTCGTGCCGCCGCGCGCGTAGCGGCGGACGAGGCCGCTCGCCCGCTCGATCTCCAGCACCGCATCACCGCTGGCGAGGCGCAGCACGTCGGCATCGGCGACCGGCGCGACCCCGCCAGGCAGCGGCACCGCGCGTGGTGGCGACAGCGCGAACTGGTCCCAGCCGACGACATGGCCCTGCGGCACCAGCGGGATCGCCCCGGCCTTCGCGCGGGCGCGCAGCACCAGCCGCCGTTCGGCCTGGCGGTCGTGCGGGGCGGGCAGCGCCAGCGCGAGCGGCGCGGTCTGCCCCGGGGCCACCACCGGTGTCGGGATCGCGCCGGCGGCAACCGGGCGGCCGTCCTCCAGTACTTCCCAGTCGAGCGTGAAGCGCGACAGGTCGATATGGTCGTGGCGGTTGATGACGGCGTAGCGTCCGGCGGCCTCGGTAAAGGCGATCGGCGACTGGACCTTGGCCAGTTCGTGATATTCGGGGTCCGGCGTCCGGTCGGAACGGATCACGCCATCGCCGACCGGGCTGTCGTCGCCGCCCTTGTTGGCGAAGTCCGGCCCCTGCGCGAAATAGTCACGGCCCGCCGCGTCCTTCAGGATCACCGTCTGGTCGACCCAGTCCCACACGAAGCCGCCCTGTAGCTTCGGGTACGCGCGGATCACGTCCCAGTAATCGGCGAAGTTGCCGAGGCTGTTGCCCATCGCATGGGCATATTCGCACAGGATCAGCGGCTGTTTCAGCTCCCCCTGCCGCGCATAGTCGGCGAGTTTCAACGTATCGTCGTACATCGGCGCGAAGATGTCGACATAGCGGTTCACCGGATGGCGCCAGCCGCTCATGCTCCAGCCGAGGAAGCTGATGAGCCGCGTCGGGTCGTGCGCGCGGACCCATGCGGCGGCATCCTCGAAGCTTTGCCCCACGCCGGTTTCGTTGCCGAGCGACCAGAAGAGGATCGACGGGTGGTTGCGGTCGCGCTCGACCATGCGCTGCACCCGGTCGAGATGCGCCGCGCGCCATTTGGGGTCGTTGCCGAGCAGGACCGAGGGGTCGTTGTCGCGCTCCTGCGAGAGACTGAGATAGCCGTGGCTCTCGATATTGGCCTCGTCCATCACGTACAGGCCGACCTCGTCGGCAAGGTCGTACCAGCGCGGATCATTGGGATAGTGCGAGGTGCGCACCGCGTTGATATTGGCGCGCTTCATCAGTTCGAGGTCGCGGCGCATCGTCGCTTCGGAGACGATACGAAAGGTGCGCGGGTCGTGTTCGTGGCGGTTGACGCCGCGGATCATGATGCGGCGACCATTCACCCGCACCTCGCCGTCGGCCACCTCGACGGTGCGGAAACCGATGCGGCGGCTGGTCGCCTCGATCACCCGGCCGCGAGCGTCGAGCAGTTCGACCAGCAGCGTGTAGAGGTCGGGCGTCTCCGCGCTCCACTGGCGCACGGTGGGAATCGTGGCGGTGAGCGTCGCGTGGTCAGCGGCAACCGGGGCGGTCTGCGTCCACGCATTGCGTTTGCCGTCGAGCAAGGTCGCGCGGACCTGCGTTCCCGCCCCTGCCCCGGCCGTATCGATGCCGAGGGTCAGCCGGCCGTCGCGATAGGCGGCGTCGAGCCCCGCCTCGACCGACAGGTCGCGCAACCGCGTCTGTGGCGCGGCGTACAGCGTGATGCCGCGCTCGATGCCGTTGACGCGCCAGAAGTCCTGATCCTCCAGATAGCTGCCATCGGCGTAGCGATAGAGTTCGATCGCGATCGTGTTGCGGCCGGGTCTGGCGGCGGCGGTGATGTCGAACTCGGCGGGAAGCTTGCTGTCCTCGGAATAGCCGATGCGCATGCCGTTGACCCAGAGATAATAGGCCGCGCCCGCAGCACCGATCGTCAGGAACAGGCGGCGGCCGGCGAAGTGCGGCGGCACGGTGACATCGCGGCGATAGGAGGCGACCTCGTTGAGCTTGTGGTCGATGAACGGCTGGTTGCGTGGGAACGGATAGCCGCTGCCGACGAACACCGGCCCGCCATGCCCCGCCGCCTGCAGGATGCCGGGCACCGCCATCTTTCCCCAGCGCGATACGTCGTAGGACGGGGCCTCGAACCCGACCGGACGCGCTTCTGGCGTGGGCGAGAGCTGCATCGTCCAGTCACCGTTCAGCGACAGATGATAGCGCGAGGCGGCGGGGTCGCCCGCCAGCGCCTTGGCCCGGCTTTCATAGCCATCGAAGGTCGCGTGCATCGGTTCGGCGCCGATGCGGATCACCTCGGGCCGTTCCCATTCGGCGGGCGGCGGGGTCTGCGCCATGGCCGGGGTGGCGAGCAGCGCCGCCAGCAGCAGCGGAAAACGGCGTCGCGCGCGAAGGGTCATGCGGCCTCGAACAAAAAGGACCGGCGGGACGATGCCCGCCGGTCGTACCGGTATTAGAGCCTGTCTGGAAATTCGCGGGAAAGCGAATTTCAGGGCGGTGCCGGCCCGCTCCCCCTCCCGTCCACCCACGCAAGTATCCTGATGGGTGGACGGGAGAGGGTAGCCCAGCAAAGTAGTACTTTGCTGGGACCCGAGGGGGAGCGGGCCGGCACCGCAAAATGCGGGCTCACGCATTTTCAGACAGCCGATCAGAACTCGGCGGTCAGGCCGACGAAGAACGAGCGGCCGGCGACGTCGTAGAAGCCGGGATAGGTGTTGCCGTTGCCGAAGCTGGCGAGCAGCCCCTGCGCGATCGCCGGCGGATCCTTGTCGAGCAGGTTGTTCACGCCCATGCGCAGCGAAATATCCTGCTTCACCCGGAACGACGCCGCCAGATCGAAGTAATTATAGGCGGGCAGTTCGGCGTTCAGCTTGTAGGTCGATCCGGTCAGGAACGGGTCCTTGGTGTTGAGCGACAGACTGGTGCCGCCGATGTAGCGCCAGTTGAACGACAAGGTGGTGATGTCGTCCGGCGTGGTCCAGCTAAAGCGCGCCTGATGCCGCCATTCGGGCGTCGGCTGGCCGCAGGTCGCACCGAACAGCCCGACGCAGTCATATTCGCCCAGACCCGGCAGCGGCTGGGTGATGAGCTGGTCGAGCCAGGTGCCGACCGCCTGCACAGCGAACCGCCCGATGCCGGTGCGCACGCTATAGTCGGCGGTGACGTCGATGCCGGCGGTCTTGAGCGATCCGGTGTTCTGCGACGTCGAGACGATATAGCCGTTGTCGCCGAAGATCACGCCGGTCGCCGGATCGCGGCGGAACAGCCCGCAGAAATACGGATCGCCGCTCGACACGCACTGGCTGATCGCCAGCGTCGCGGGGATGCCAGCGATATAGTCCTTCACCTTGATGTTGAAATAGTCGACCGAGAGCGACAGGCCCTTCAGGAAGGTCGGGCTGAACACGAAGCCGGCGGTATAGGTGTCGGCTTCCTCGGGCTTCAGCATCGGATTGCCGCCCTGCTGGATGCCGCACTGTTCGCTGGGGCATTCGCTGATCCGGCCATATTGCGCCGCCGTCACGCCGGTACGCGCGCACACCGTGGCGCTGGCGGCGGGCGATGCGCCGGCGCACGGGTCCTGCGTCGTCGCGAGGTTCAGAAACTGCGGGCCGAACAGTTCGGAAACGTTGGGCGCGCGGATCGCGCGGTTGTAGCTGCCCCGGAAGCGCAGCGACGCGACCGGCGCCCACGACAGCTCGCCCTTGTAGGTCGAGATGCCCTTGTCCATCGCGCTGTACTTGGAATAGCGATAGCCGCCGGTCAGCAGCAGTTCCTTGAAGAACGGACGATCCTCGATCAGCGGCAGGCCGATTTCGGTGAACGCCTCGGTCACGTCGAACCGGCCCTCGCTCTCGCGCGTGCCCTTTTGCCGTGCGAGCGCGTCGGCGCGGAATTCGAGCGATTCGCGACGATGCTCGACACCGAACACCAGCCCGATTCCCCGCTCGGCGAACGGCGACTTCACGCCGTAGCTGGTCAGGTCGCCGGTCAGCGTGCCGGTCAGCACCGATTCCTTGTCGAGCCCGCGGGTCGAGGTGGGAGCATAGATATAGTTGAAGCCCGCCGCGCTGATCCCCTGATAGCGGAACACGTCGATCGGCACGCAGGCGGGATCGCTGCCGTCGATCACCGATTTGCAGGTCAGCGTGCCGTTGACGTTCACCGCCTGCAACGCGCGGTTGGCGCGGCCGGGATCGATGTCGTTGCTGTAGGTTTCGTTGTAGATGACCGTCGAGAACAGCGCGTTGGCGTCATAGCGGATGCCCTCGGCGATCTCGCCGCGCACCCCGCCGGTGAAGCGATAGTCGGTGTGGCGCAGATCGTCGCGGCGCGGGGCGGCGTTGCCGCCGACCGGACGATAGCCGATGAACGCCTGCGCCGTGGTGTCGGTGCCGTACGCGCCGCCGCACAGCAACTGGCCCTGCTGCGCGCTGAGCAGCGGGTTGTTGCAGTTGACGTTGTAGGTGCGGCCCTGGAACAGCGCCGACGGGGCGATCTGCGAATTGGTGCGATCGTCCATGAACATCGCGCTGCCGTACAGTTCGGCCGCATCGGTCACTTCGTACCGCGCGAAGGCACCGGCGGTGTAGCGGGTGTCGTTGCGCTGGAAATAGTTGAGCGGCGCGTAATTGTACCGGAAGGTCGAAGTATACGGCACCCACGTCTTGTTGCCGTCGCGGGTGTTGTTGAACCGGGTGCCGGCATTCGGGCCGGTCAGCGGCTGGAACAGGCCATACTGGTTGTTGCTCGATCCGCCACAGACGAATCCGTCGAGCGCGCCGTTGGGATCGAGCGCGCAAGCCGACACGTCGCGGTCGGCCTGAAGGATCGGCCGCACGTCGCGATAGCCGAAATAGGCGGTGACGTTGCCGCGCCCGTCGGCGAGGTTCGCGCCGAACGCGATGTTGGCATCGAACCGCTGCCCGTCGACCGGCGAGCGGGTGGCGCGTTCGTAGCTGTTCGCCGCGACCAGCGCGCGACGATCGGCATTGTCGTTACGGTGCGCCGAAAAGCCGTACTGCACGTCGGTCTTCACGCCGTTCAGATCGTCGCGCAGGATGAAGTTGATGACGCCCGACACCGCGTCCGACCCATAGACCGCCGAGGCGCCGCCGGTGACGACGTCGATCCGCTTGATCAGCGTCGAGGGCACGAAATTGAGGTCGATCGCCTGCACCGGCAACAGCCGCTGGCCGTTGATGAGGACGAGGTTTCGGTTGCTGCCGAGGTTGCGCAGGTTGACGCGCGCGGTGCCGTCCGCCCCGTTCGAGACGTTCTCGTTCGCATCGGGGGTGATCTGCGGCAGGCGGTTCAGCACGTTTTCGACGTTGATCGCGCCCTGCAACCGGATCTCGGCGGCATCGACCGCGGTCAGCGGGCTGTTGCTGACCAGACCCGGATTGGGCAGCCGCGAACCGGTCACGATGATCGCTTCGTCCTCGGCCGGATCGGCGGATGGCGTCGTCTGGGCAAAGGCCGGCATCGCAAGGCCGATCGCCAGTGTCGCCATGCTGGAACCACGCAACAATCGCATGAAATCGGTCATTTTATTTCCCCCGTTTTCTACTCGGGCAAAGTATATGTCCATAAACTGATATATATCAAATATATTATACGATTGTATCCGAAGGGTTTAGGACGCATAGGCCCTTTCGCCCACCGCCGCTTTGCTGGCATGATCCGCCGCGACCGGCCCGACGACCATGGCCGGCGTGACAGGGGAAGCGAGCGCGATGGCGGCAGCGGGATTAGCGGACGAGCCGGCACCGATCCTGCCGGCGACGATGGCGGCGCGCGCGGGCTGGGCGGTGCTGGCGCTGGTCGGCGCGGGGGCGCTGGGCGTGGTCGCGCTGACGCGCGGCGAGAGCGTGAACGCGCTGTGGATCGTGGTCGCGGCGCTCAGCGTCTATCTGATCGCCTATCGCTTCTATGGCCTGTTCATCGCGCGGCGCGTGCTGGCGGTCGATCCCGATCGCCCCACCCCGGCGGTGCGCCGCGCCGACGGGCTCGATTTCGTCGCGACCGACCGCCACGTCCTGTTCGGCCATCATTTTGCGGCGATCGCCGGCGCGGGGCCGCTGGTGGGGCCGGTGCTGGCGGCGCAGATGGGCTATCTGCCCGGCACGCTCTGGTTGTTGGTGGGCGTGGTGTTCGCCGGCGCGGTGCAGGATTTCCTGATCCTGTTCTTTTCCACCCGGCGCGACGCGCGGTCGCTCGGCGACATGATCCGCTCGGAAATGGGGGTGGTGCCCGGCACCATCGCGCTGATCGGCGTGCTGATGATCATGGTCATCCTGCTCGCGGTGCTGGCGCTGGTGGTGGTCAAGGCGCTGACCGGGAGTCCGTGGGGCACCTTCACCGTGTTCGCGACGATCCCGATCGCGCTGCTGATGGGCATTTATGGCCGCTTTATCCGTCCGGGGCGCATCGCCGAGATGTCGGCGATCGGCTTCGTGCTGCTGATGGCGGCGATTATCGGCGGCGAGCCGGTGGCGCGGTCCGCGACGCTGGCGCCGTGGTTCACCTATAGCGGACCGGCGCTGGCGCTGATCCTGATGGGATACGGCTTCGTCGCCTCGGTCGTGCCGGTGTGGCTGCTGCTCGCGCCGCGCGACTATCTGTCGACCTTTCTCAAGATCGGGGTGATCGCCGGGCTCGCGCTCGGCATCCTGATCGTGCGGCCGCAACTGGAGATGCCCGCCGTCACCAAGTTCATCGACGGGACCGGGCCGGCGTTCTCGGGCACGTTGTTCCCGTTCCTGTTCATCACCATCGCCTGCGGCGCGGTGTCAGGGTTCCATGCGCTGATCGCCAGCGGCACCACCCCCAAGATGATCGCGAGCGAGGGGCATTTGCGCTACATCGGCTATGGCGCGATGCTGACCGAAAGCTTCGTCGCGGTGATGGCGCTGATCGCCGCCTGCGTGCTCGATCCCGCCGTGTATTTCGCGATGAACGCGCCGCCCGCGCTCATCGGCACGACGGCGGTCGAGGCGGCGCAGGCGATCGGCGAATGGGGCTTTACCGTCACGCCGCAGATGCTCGACCAACTGGCGCGCGATGTCGGCGAGACGACGATCCTGTCGCGCGCGGGCGGCGCGCCGACGCTGGCGGTGGGCATGGCGCATATCCTCAGCCAGGTGATCGGCGGGCCGGGGATGATGGCGTTCTGGTATCATTTCGCGATCCTGTTCGAAGCGCTGTTCATCCTGACCACGGTCGATGCCGGCACTCGCGTCGCGCGGTTCATGATCCAGGACCTGCTCGGCAGCATGGTGCCGGTGATGAAGGACACCAGCCGCACCGCGCCCAACCTGATCGCGACCGCGCTGGCCGTCGCGGCATGGGGGTATTTCCTCTACAGCGGCGTCACCGATCCGCTGGGCGGGATCAACACGCTGTGGCCGTTGTTCGGCATCTCGAACCAGATGCTGGCGGCGATCGCGCTGACGCTGTCGACCGTCCTGCTCTTCAAGATGAAGCGGCAGCGCTATGCGTGGGTGACGATCCTGCCGACCGTGTGGCTGTTGATCTGCACGCTGACCGCCGGGTGGCAGAAGCTGTTCCATCCCAATCCGCGCATCGGCTTCCTTGCCCATGCCGAGCAATTCTCGACCGCGCTCGCCGAAGGGCGGTTGCTGGCCCCGGCCAAGAGCGTCGCCGAGATGCAGCGGATCATCCTGAACGACCGGATCGATGCGATCCTGTGCGCCTTCTTCATCGCGGTGGTGCTGGCGATCGTCTTCTACGGCATCGCCGGGGCGCGCCGCGCGCTGGCGAGCGACACCCCCACCACGCGCGAGGTCGGCGATGCGCTTCCTGCATAGGGCGGCGCAGACCGCGCGGCTGATGGTCGGCGTGCCCGATTACGACGCCTATGTCGCGCATCGCCATGCCGCGCATCCGGGCGAGCCGGTGATGACGCTGGCCGAATTCCACCGCGACCGGGTGGAGCGGCGCTACGGCGGCGGCAAGGACCGGGTGATGCGGTGTTGTTGAGCCACCCGTCACCCCGGACTTGTTCCGGGGTCCACCGGGCGGCGCACGCTTCGGCACGAGGCTCGGGCGGCAGCGCAAGCGGCGAGGTGGACCCCGGAACAAGTCCGGGGCGACGAAAGGGAGCCGGGACCTCCCCTACCCCTCGTATTTCGGCAGCTTGTCGAGCTTCTTCAGAAACCCCTTCGCCTGCGTCAATACATCGCCACGCACTTCCCCCGCCATCTTGTCCCAAGTCCGGTACGGCATCCCCATGCGCGGGTTGCGGCCGAGCTTCTCGCGGTTGCGGTCGAGAAAATCCCAATAGAGCGCATTGAACGGGCAGGCATCCTCCCCCGTCCGCTGCTTCACGTCGTACCGGCACGCCCCGCAATAATCCGACATCCGGTCGATATACGCCCCCGACGACGCATAGGGCTTCGAGCCGAACAGCCCGCCGTCGCCGAACTGGCTCATGCCCAGCACATTGGGCTGTTCGACCCATTCATAGGCATCGGCATAGACTTCGAGATACCAGCGCTGCACCTGCACCGGATCGGCGCCGATCAGCAGCGCGAAATTGCCCGTCACCATCAACCGCTGGATATGATGGGCATAGGCGTTCTGGAGCGTCTGGCCGATCGCCTGGGACAGACAGTGCATGTCGGTATCGCCGGTCCAGTAGAAACCGGGCAGGTCGCGTTTCGCGTTCAGGAAATTGCGGCTGCCATAGTCCGGCCCCTCGCGCCAATAAATGCCGCGGATGAATTCGCGCCAGCCGATGATCTGGCGGATGAAGCCCTCCGCCGCGTTGATCGGGACCTTGCCCTCGTCATGGTGCTTCTGCACCGCCCGGCACAGATCGATCGGATCGAGCAGCCCGGCGTTGATGTAGGGCGAGAGGACCGCGTGCCACAGATACGGCTCGTCGGTCAGCATCGCGTCCTGATTGTCGCCGAAGCGCGGCAGGGCGTGGGTCAGGAACGCGCGTTGCTGGCGCAGCGCATCCTTGCGCGTCACCGCGAAGTCGAAGCCGTCGAGCGTGCCGGCATGATCGCCGAACCGGTCGGCGACCAGCGCGATCACCTCCTGCGTCACCGTATCGGGTGCGAACGACAGCGGGCGCGGCATCATCAGGTCGCGGCCGGGCGGCTTGCGGTTGTCCTTGTCGAAATTCCACTTGCCGCCGACCGGCTTGTCGCCGTCCATCAGCAGCCGGGTTTCGCGGCGCATCTCGCGGTAGAAATATTCCATGCGCAGCTCGCGCCGCCCTTCGGCCCATGTGTTGAACCGGTCGTGGCTGCACAGGAAACGGGTGTCGGCGCGGATGTCGACGGGGATGCCGAACATCGTCTCCCACGCCTCCAGCATCGCTTGCACCCGCCACTCGCCCGGTTCGGTGACGACGATCCGGGTGGGGTCGTGCCGGCCGATCGCCCGCGCGACCTCGCCGGTGAAGCTGCCGGCGTTGTCGGGATCGTCGAGCGTGACATAGTCGACGTCCCAGCCCGCCTCGCGCAACGCGGCGGCGTGATGCCGCATCGCGGCGAACAGGAACGCGATCTTTTTGGGGTGATGGCGGACATAGGTCGCTTCCTCGACCACCTCCATCATCAGGATCGTCGTGGCGGCGGGATCGGCGCGCTTCAGCGACGACAGCGTGGCCGTGAGCTGGTCGCCCAGCACCGGGATCAACACCCGTTCCATTCGTGCCCCGCCTTTCCTATGTGGGCGGGCATGGACCCGAAATTCCTTGGCCAGACCAGCCCGCTTCCCGCCACACCGGAAGCCGCCGAGCTCGATTATGTTCCCAACCCGCGGGCGACGCCGTATCTGGTGCGCTTCACCGCGCCCGAATTCACCTCGCTGTGCCCGGTGACGGGACAGCCCGATTTCGCGCATCTGGTGATCGATTACGTGCCCGGCGACACGATCGTCGAATCCAAGTCGCTGAAACTGTTCCTCGGCGCCTTCCGTAACCATGCCGCGTTCCATGAGGATTGCACCGTCGGCATCGCCGAGCGGCTGGTCGCGGAGATGCGGCCGGTCTGGCTGCGCATCGGCGGCTATTGGTATCCGCGCGGCGGCATCCCGATCGACGTATTCTGGCAGTCGGGCGAGCCACCCAAGGGGGTATGGGTGCCCGATCAGGACGTGCCGGGGTATCGCGGGCGGGGGTGAGCATCCGTTTTCGTGGTGCGGAACAGCTCGTCGGGCAGATCCCCTCCCTGACAAGGGAGGGGCTGGGGGTGGATCGGCCCGCGAGGGAGGACAGGCGTTCCATAACCGGCCGACCCACCCCCGCCCTTGTCAGGGAAGGGAGACGTCGAGCGCCGTATTTAATTGCAATCCGTCCCAACGCCCTGTCGAACAAATGTGACGGTCTGACGAAAATGCTGCGTCGCAATACGCGCCGCATGCAACTATCTGCGTATCAAAATGTTTCCTCGATGCATACCGCCGCAATGCCGCGGATTCTGCAGCATCAAAAGGAAGCCGGATGGACCGCACCGTCGCCCCCGAATCGCTCGACCGTATCGCGCTGATCGGAAATTTCCTGCCGCGCAAATGCGGCCTGGCGACGTTCACCACCGACACCTACAACGCGCTGCGCGATCGCTATCCCGACCTTCAGGTCGACGTCTATGCGATGGACGACCGGCCGGGTGCCTATGCCTATCCGCCCGCCGTCACCCATGCGATCCCGCAGGACGACCGCATCGCCTATCTCGACGCCGCGCGCCGGATCGAGGCGAGCGGCGCGCAGGCGGTCTGGGTCCAGCATGAATATGGCATCTATGGCGGGTCGGCGGGCGAGCATCTGCTGGCGCTGCTCGACCGGGTCAACGTGCCGGTGCTGGTCACGCTGCACACCATCCTCGAACATCCCAATGCCGAGGAGCGCCGCGTCCTCGAAGCGCTGCTGCGCCGCGCCGCCAAGGTGATCGTAATGGCCGAGAAGGGCCGCGAGATCCTGATGCGCGTCCATGGCACCAACAGCCGCCAGATCGCGATGATTCCGCATGGCGTGCCCGATCGCCCGTTCGTCGCACCCGCAGCGATGAAGCCGGCGTTCGGCTGGGCCGAGCGCGACGTGATCCTGACCTTCGGCCTGCTCGCGCCGAACAAGGGGATCGAGACGATGATCGAGGCGATGCCCGCCGTCGTCGCGCGCCATCCCAATGCGCTGTACGTCGTGCTGGGCGCGACCCACCCGCATCTGGTGGCGCATGAGGGCGAGGCGTATCGCGACCGGTTGAAGGCGCAGGCGGCGGACCTCGGCGTCGCCGACAACGTCGCCTTCGTCGACGCCTTCGTCGAACAGCATGAGCTGCTCGACTATCTCCAGGCGGCCGACCTGTATGTCACGCCGTATTCCAATCCGGCGCAGATCACCTCGGGCACGCTGTCCTATGCGGTGGCGATGGGCAAGGTCGTCGTGTCGACCCCCTATGTCCATGCGACCGAGATTCTCGCCGACGATCACGGCATCCTCGTCGATTTCGGCGATGCGGCAGCGTTCGCCCGCGAGATCGACGACCTGCTGTCGAACGATGCGCGCCGCATCGATCTGGCCGCCCGCGCCTATGCGCGGGGCCGCACCATGCTCTGGCCGTGCCTCGTCGAATCGGCGCTGAAGGAGGTGACGGCGGCCTTTGCCGCGCGACCGCGCCGGATGAAGATCGACATGGACCTGACCGCGCTCACTCCCGATTTCGCGGCGGTCGAGCGGATGAGCGACGCCACCGGCATGCTCCAGCATTCGATCTATTCGGTGCCCGATCGCCGTCACGGCTATTGCATCGACGACAATGCCCGCGCGCTGATCCTGATGTCGCAGATCGACGAGATCGACGAGATCGCGCGCGACAAATGGATGACGATCTATGCCGCGTTCGTCCAATATGCGTGGAACCCCGATCGGCGGCGCTTCCGCAACTTCATGAACTTCGACCGGACGTGGTGCGAGGACGAGGGGTCGGAGGACTCGAACGGCCGCACGCTGTGGGCACTCGCGATCACCGCGCGTGACGCGCGCTCGCGCAAGCATCGCGACTGGGCGCTGTCGCTCTACGAACAGACCGCGTCGATCGCGCTCGACCTCGGCAGCCCGCGCGCCCGCGCCTTCGCCATGCTGGCGGCGGTGGCGATGCTGGAGGTCGTCCCCGGCCATGCGCTGTCGACCGAGATCGCAACGCGGTTCGGCGACGAACTGGTGACGTTGCTCGACACCGCGCGCCGCCCCGAATGGCGCTGGTTTGAAATCGTGCTGGCCTATGACAATGCGCGCCTGCCCGAAGCGATGATCCGCGCCGGTGCAGCGCTCGGCCGTGAGGATTTCCTCGACGTCGGCCTCGACACGCTCGACTGGATCGTCGGGCGGCAGACCTCGCCCGAGGGCCGGTTCCGCGCGGTCGGCACCGAAAGTTTCGGGCGCCCCTATGCCGAACCGCTGCCGTTCGACCAGCAACCACTCGAAGCACAAGCCACGGTCGAGGCATGCGTCGCCGCGTTCCACGCAACCGGCGACCGGCGCTGGCGGGATGAGGCGCTCAAGGCCTATCACTGGTATCTGGGCGCCAACGACCTCGACCTGCCGCTGGCGACCGTCGCCGATGGCGGCTGCTTCGACGGGTTGATGCCGACCGGATTGAACCGCAACCAGGGCGCGGAGTCGATTCTCGCGCTGCAACTCGCCTCCTGCGCCATTTCGGCTCTTTCAAAGCGCGGCGCATCCGTGGCAGACCCGCGCCGCGCCGTCGCCTGAACAGGCACGGTGCGGCACCCGACGGTCGGGCCGGATTGAGTGGACGCGCGAATGCTGGATATTTTCAACCACCCCTTGCGGCTGTACGCCGATCCCTCGCGCGTGGTGGTGCGCCCGTTTCATATCGCGTGGCAGCGCAACGGCTCTGCGCCCAGCCGCACCGAACGGCTGGTGGGCGAAGTGCTGGCGATGTCGGCGGCCGAGACGCGCGCGCAGCTCGAAACCGTCCTCAAGGATTTCGAGGCGCGTCACTGGCAGACGCGCCGGGTGTTCATGACCCGCTACGACGAGATCGAGACGGTACTGAACCTCGACGGTGCCGAGATCGGCGACGAGAAGCGCCAGTTGATCGGCGCCTATTTCTGTCACGAATACAGCTATGCCGCAGCGGCATTGATGAACCCTAGCGCGGTGGCGCATTTCGACCAGTCGGGCATGCCCGATGGATCGCTGCGCATCCTGATGTCGCTGCGCGCGGTCGGCGAGGGGCATATCTCGTCGGTGGCGTTCCGCGAAGGCATCATCACCGACGAGAACGAGCTGGTCCTTGCCCCCGAACCGCCGTTCGCGACGGCGGCGGACGCGATCGGCGAGGAGGACGAGGCCCCCGAGGGCGAAGTGACGGTGTTCCGCCACCGCGATTCGACGCTGTCGGGCACCGTCATCTTCCCGATCACCCAGGCGCAGTCGAAGGGGCTGGAGGACATGCGCCTCGTCCAGTTCCGGCACGACGACGGCAGCTTCGAATGGCTCGGCACCTATACCGCCTATAACGGATCGATGATCCAGTCCGAGCTGCTGCGCACCCGCGACTTCCGCGCGTTCGACCTCGTGCCGATGACCGGCAGCGCCGCGCGCAACAAGGGCATGGGCCTGTTCCCGCGCAAGGTGAACGGCCAGTATATGATGATCGGCCGGCAGGACGGCGAAAACCTGTTCCTCATCAAGTCCGACACGCTGACCCACTGGGACGAGGGCGAGCTGCTGCTCAAGCCCCATTATCCGTGGGAGCTGGTGCAGATCGGCAATTGCGGCCCGCCGATCGAGATCGACGAGGGCTGGCTGCTGCTGACCCACGGCGTCGGCGCGATGCGCAAATATGCGATCGGCGCGGTCCTGCTCGACAAGGATGACCCTTCCAAGGTGATCGGCCGCACCCGCGACCCGATCCTCGCGGCGGCGAACGAGGACCGCGAGGGCTATGTCCCCAATGTCGTCTATTCGTGCGGCGCGATCCGCCACGGCGACCGGATTTTCATCCCGTACGGCGTGGCCGACAGCTCGGTCGCCTTCGCCTTCGTGACGATCGAATCGCTGCTTTCGACGATGTGAGGGGGCTGGGTAGCGGCGTACCTGCCCTACCCACCATCGTCACCCCGGACCTGTTCCGGGGTCCACCGTGCCGCTGACGCACCGGACGTCGCGTTCGCGGTGCCGTGGACCCCGGAACAAGTCCGGGGTGACGATGCCCTTGGAGGCTGATCCGTTCACCTCAAAACGAACGTCATCCCAGCGAAGGCTGGGATCTCCCGGGACTGATGCGCGACAGGAGCCGCGAGAGGCCCCAGCCTTCGCTGGGGCGACGTCCCTGTCTGGATGGATCAGGCGACCTAAATCCGGTGCAACGCCTGCGTCGGGCAGCCCAGCACCGCCGCCCGCGCACGTAACGATGCGGTTAGGAACAGCAGATCCTCCTGCACGAAGCGGCGCGGCGTCGTGCCCAGCACCGCCTGCGCATCGCGCAGGAAATGCGACGCGCTGACATAGGCGGCGTCGATCCGCGAATAATCCTGCTCGCCCTCCGCCTCGATCAACGGGATCAGCGAGCGCAGGAAGCGCGAGCGGATCAGCAGCGTCTTGGGACCGAAACCGAAATAGCGTTTGCACGTCCGCCGCACGACATCCTGCGACACGCCCCAGCTTCGCGCCGCCTCCGCCACGCCGCCGGGCGTATCGTCGGTGATGAGGTGGGCGATGCGCCGGATCAGTTCCTCGTCGGGCGACTTCGGCCCCATCTCGGCGATCAGGAACGCATCGAGCGCGGGCTTCATCGCATGTTCGTCGGGAATGGCCGACAGCACCGCCAGCAACCGCCGGTCGAACCCCGGCGCGGCGGCATCGGCCAGCGGCAGCGCCTGTTCGCGGGTACGCTCGGCCGATCCGGCGAAGAACCGTGCCCAGCCCAGCGCGCTGACGCCGAAGCCGATCGCGATGCCGCCGTTCGACCGGGTGTGGATCGCATGGCTGGTCGGCCCGAACAGGCTGGTCTGCGGCAAGGGATCGTACCGCCGCCGCCCGATCGTCACCGCGACCGGCCCGGCGTTGAGCAGCACCCGCACGGTGGCGGTGCCGGGCAGGAACCAGTTTTCCAGCCCCATCGCCTGCGGCCCGTCCGCCGCATAGAGGTGATAGCCGGTAACGTAATCGGTCAGCGCGTCGGCCGGCTGGTCGTAGCGGATCGCCATGCCGTGCGGCATCACGAACAGCGAATGGGGAATGTCGGGCGTCTCGGTCCCGCCGGTCACGGCCTGCAATGTCGCCATGTCAGCCCCGGAACAGCCCGCCGAGCACGCCGCGCAGCAATCCGCCGAGCGCCCCGCCGGCTTTCGCGCGGCCACCGCGCGTGGTGCCGAACACCTGCTTGCCGATTTCATTGACGACGATCCGCCCGACCGCCGACCCGGCCGATCGCGTCGCCGACTGGGTCGCACGGGTCCACGGGCTGTTCGCCGCCTCGCGCGCCGCCGCGCGATCAGCCTCCTTGGCGGCGCGTTCCGCCTCGCGCGCCGCCGCGATGCGCTGACGCTCGGCCTCCTTGGCGGTGCGGGCATCCTCCTTTGCCTGGAGCGCCGCCGCCTTGTCGGCGGCGACCTGCGCCTTGGCGGCGGTGGCGGCGGCCTGCGCTTCCTGTACCTTCGCGCCAAGCAGTTCGGCAGCGGATTCGCGGTCGATCGCGGTGTCGTAGCGGTCGCCGATCACGTCGGTGTCGATCAGCACCCGGCGTTCGTCCGGCGTGACCGGGCCGACGCGCGAGGCGGGCGGGCGGATCAGCACCCGCTCGACCGGGCTCGGCGTGCCATCGGCCTGCAAGACCGACACCAGCGCCTCGCCGATCGCCAGTTCGGTGATCGCCGCGCCGACGTCGATCGTCGGGTTCGGGCGGAACGTCTCCGCCGCCGCGCGGATCGCGCGGGCTTCCTTGGGCGTGAACGCGCGCAGCGCATGCTGCACCCGGTTGCCGAGCTGGGCGGCGATCTTGTCGGGGATGTCGACCGGGTTCTGCGTGACGAAATAGATGCCGACCCCCTTCGAGCGGATCAGCCGCACGACCTGCTCGACCTTTTCGACCAGCGCGTCCGACGCATCGTCGAACAGCAGATGCGCCTCGTCGAAGAAGAACACCAGCACCGGCTTGTCGGGGTCGCCCACCTCGGGCAGCGTCTCGAACAGTTCGGAGAGCAACCACAGCAGGAACGTCGCGTAGAGCCGGGGCGAGGCCATCAATTTGTCGGCGGCCAGCACCGACACGATGCCGCGCCCATCGTCGCCAACCCGGCGAAAATCGGCAAGATCGAGCGCCGGTTCGCCGAAGAAGCGGTCGCCGCCCTGCGACCGGAGTTGCAGCAACGCGCGCTGGATCGCGCCGACCGATTGCTTGCTGACATTGCCATAGCGGGTGGTGAGCTCGTCGGCGCGCTCGGCGCAATGCACCAGCATCGCCTGCAAATCGTCGAGGTCGAGGAGCAGCAACCCTTCCTCGTCGGCGACATGGAACGCGATGGTCAGCACCCCGTCCTGCACGTCATTGAGGTTCAGCATCCGGCCGAGCAGCAGCGGCCCCATCTCCGACACCGTCGCGCGCACCGGATGGCCGCTCTCGCCGAACAGGTCCCAGAACACGGTCGGCGTGTCGCGGTAGCGCCAGTCGCTGTCGCCGATCTGCGCGGCGCGCGCGGCGAAGGCGGCATGGCCCTTGGCGGTGGCGCTGCCCGCTATGGCGATGCCCGACAGGTCGCCCTTCACATCGGCCACGAACACCGGCACGCCGGCGGCGGCGAAATTCTCGGCCAGCCCCTGCAACGTCACCGTCTTGCCGGTGCCGGTCGCCCCGGCGATCAGCCCGTGGCGGTTGGCGCGCTTGAGGACCAGCGACTGGCGCACGCCATCGGCGGTGCTGCCAAGGAACAGTTCGGTGGTGTCGGTCATGCCCTGCCCGTCGATCGTTGCAGGGGTTTGCTACCCTGTTTCACGGCGGCTTGCATCGTTCAAAACGAAAGGGGGGCGGCAATCGCCGTGATCGCCACCCCCCCGATGCGGAACCGATCGTCGATCAGTTGCCGGTTTCGATACCCACCGGCACGAACACCGCCGCCCCCGCGCCGGGAGCCTGGGCGTACAGCAGGATATTCTTGCGCCCCGCCGACCGGGCGGCCTGCACCAATCGCGCCAGATCGGCGCTGGACGTCACCGGCTGACGATCGACGGTGAGGATCACGACGCCGCGCTTCAATCCCTTGGCCGCCGCATCGCTGTCGGGATCGATCCCGGCGACCACGACGCCGCGCGTCGCGGTGTCGAAACCCAGTTGCCGTGCGATCGCCGGCGTGAGCGGCTGCACCGCGATGCCCGCCGTTGCGGTCAGCGCGTTGCCCGACGGCGGCGTATCCGGCTGTCCGTTCGGGTCGAACCGCTCATTCTGCGCCAGCAACTGCTGTTCGGGCGGACGGGTGCCGAGCGTGACCGGAAGCTGCTGGCGACGACCGTCGCGCAGGATGTCGAGCGTCACGCGGCTGCCCGGTGCCTCCAGCCCGACCAGATAGGTCAGCGACTGTTGCGGGTTGATCTCCTTGCCGTTGACCGAGAGGATGACGTCGCCCGGACGGATCCCCGCCTTCGCCGCCGGCTGGTTCGGCGTGACGCCGTTGACCAGCGCGCCGCGCTCCTTGGCGATGCCCAGCGCACTGGCAATATCCTCGCTGACTTCCTGCTGCGTCAGGCCGAGGTAGCCGCGCGTGACCGACTGGCCCTGCATCAGCTTGTCGACGATCGGCTTGGCCTGTTCGGCGGGAATCGCGAAGCCGATGCCGATGCTGCCGCCGGTCGGCGACAGGATCTGCGAGTTGATGCCGATGACATTGCCCTGCATGTCGAACATCGGGCCGCCCGAATTGCCCCGGTTGATCGCGGCATCGGTCTGGATGAAGCGGTCGTACGGCCCCTGGCCGACGCGGTTGAGCGCCGAGACGATGCCCGCCGTCACCGTGCCCGACTGGCCGAGCGGGTTGCCGATCGTCACCACCCAGTCGCCGACCCGCGCCTGGCGCGAATCGCCGAAGCGGACGAACGGGAAATTCGCCCCCTCGATCTTGAGCACCGCCAGATCGGACAGCTCGTCACGCCCGATCAGCTTGGCGGTATATTCCTTCTGGTCGGCCAGCGTCACCTTGATCGATTCGACCGTGGCACCCTGCGCCCCGGCCGACACGACATGGTTGTTGGTGACGATATAGCCGGTGTTCGAGATCAGGAACCCCGACCCCAGCGACTGCGCCTCCTGCGTCCGGCCACCGCCGCCGCCACCGCCGCGCTGCCCGAAAAATTGTTCGAGCGGCGTGCCCGAGAACGGGTTCGCCTGCTGCTGCACGGTGATGCGCTGCGTGGTGGAGATGTTGACGACGGCGGGCGACAGCCGCGCGACCATGTCGGCGAAGCTCATCGGCGCGCCGGCGCGCGGTGCTGCAGCCGCGTTGATCGCGCCCGGTTCGTTCTGCGCGGTTTGCGCGTCCGACGGGTTGAGCGTCAGCGTCGCCGCAGCGCCGCCCAGCAGCAGTGCGGAAGTAATGGCGTAGGCGTAACGCACGATAGGATAGTCCTCTCAAATTGGCTCGCGACCCCTTTGGGAGCCAAGCGTGCCCGTCACTTGCTGAACGCGGATTGAATGTGCGGGAACGCTTACCGTTCCCGCCCGCCGAATTCGCGCAGATACCCGTCCTGCGGCGACAGGATGATCGACGTGCCGCCACTCTGCCCGCGCTGCGGGACCAACGTGGTGCGATACGACTGCATCGCGCGCCAGAAGGCATAGAATTCGGCGTCCTTGCCGAAGCTCTGCGCATAGATCTGCGCCGCGCGCGCCTCGGCATCGGCGCGCACCACCTGCGCGTCGCGGTCGCCCTGCGCGCGGATCGTCACCGCTTCCTGCTCGCGTGCCGACCGCATCCGTGCCAGCGCCGACTCGAGCGGGCTGCCGTCGGGCAGGTCGGCATGCTTGATCCGCACGTCGACGATCTCGGCACCGTACTGCCGCGCGGTGCGCTGAAGCGCGTTCTGGATATTGTCCATCACCGCGCCGCGTTCGGGGCTGAGCAGCGCGGCGAACGGCCGCCGGCCCAGCTCCGCGCGCAATGCCGACGACAGCAGCGGTTCGAGCTGCGCCGCGACCCGCTCCTCGGTATTGCCCGCCGACCCGGTCGAGATCACCGCCTGGAGCGGATTGACGATGCGGAAGCGCGCGAAGGCGTCGACCTCCAGCCGCAACTGGTCGGTCGACAGGACCGGCTGGTTGTTCAGCTCGATGTCGAGCACGCGCTTGTCGATCCACACGATGCGGTCGATGAACGGCACCTTGGCGATCAGCCCCGCGCCGGTCTGCCCGAATGGCTGGTCGGCGCGGTACGGGTTCACCGTGTCCACCGGCTGCTGGAAGCGCAGGATCACGCCCTGCCGCGTCTCGGGGACGATCACCAGCGTGCTGAACAGCACGATGGCGAACACCAGCAGCGCGATCGCCGCGACGATCGGGTTGCGCAGCACGCGGTTCATCGTGCCGCTCCCGTCGGCTGGGCGGTCGGGGCAGTCGGCGCGGCGGGGGCCGGGGCCTCCGCCTCGGGCGTCGCCTGCTGGCGGCGCACCTCGGGCAGCGGCAGATAGGTTTGCGTGCCCGGCTGGACGATCGTCTTGTCGGCGCGCGTCAACACCTGCTCCATGGTTTCGTAGTACAGCCGGCGACGGGTCACGTCGGGCGCCATGCGATATTGTTCGTAGATCTTGTCGAATTCGGTCGCGTCACCCTGCGCGCGGGCGATCACCTGCTGCGCATAGGCGCGTGAGCGGTTGAGGTTCGACTGCGCTTCCTGCTGCGCCGCCGTCACCGCCTTGAACGCATCGTCGACCTCGGCCGGGGCCGCCGCCTTCTGGATACTGACGCCCAGCACGCGCACGCCCGACTGATATTCGTCGAGCAGCCCCTGCATCCGCGTCTGCACCTCGACCTCGATCTCGCCGCGCCCCGATCCGATCGCGGTGGTCAGGTTCACGCCCGCCACCGCCGCGCGCATCGCACTTTCGGCGACCGCACGCACGGTTTCCTGCGGGTTCTTGATCTCGAAGACATAATCCTCGGGGCTCTTGATGTTCCAGCGCACCGAATAGGCGAGGTCGGCGATATTCTGGTCGCCGGTCAGCATCAGGTTGGGCTGGCTGCCGCCCGCCGGGAACACCTCGGTCCGGGTGTTCTGCACATCCTCCACCTGCACCCGCGCGATCGGCGCGGGCAGCGTCAACTGGATGCCGGGGTTGAGCGTGCGGCTGTAGCTGCCGAACATCGTCACGACGCCGCGTTCCTGCGGCTCGATCGAATGGATGCTGGTGAACGCGATCCAGATGACCACGAGCACGGCGACCGCCGCGCCCCACAGCCGGCCGACATTGGCGGGCAGTTGCGGCCCGCCGCCGCCCGGTCCGCCGCTGCGCGCGCGTTTCAGGAAATCCTCGAGCGAGGTCGACCCCCCGCCCGGCTTGCCGCGCCGGCCGCCCGGGGGCATCGACCACGGGTTGCGCGGGCCGTCGTCACCCCCGCCAGCGCCGCCGCCCGAGCTACCCTCCGAACCGCCGCCGCCCCATGGGCCCTTGTCGCTCATCCCCAGCACTTGCGCGCGTGCGCGCCGCCCCATGATCCATCGCATCTATCCTTTATAGGGGGCGTGCCGGCCTTTTACAGTGGTAACGAGGGCATGCCGCGCTACATCGCGCTCCATGAGCCGTTCCGAACCCGCCCAGGCGCTCTCCGCGCTGCTCGCCCCGGTCGCCGCCGGCCGCGCCACCATCCGCGTTCAGGATGGCCGCGCCAACATCATCCTCGACGTGACCGGGCTGCCGCCCGCCGCACGCGACGCGCTGGAGGCCGATGTCCGCGCGGTGGCCGGCGGCGTGCCCGGCATCACCGACGTCCGCGTCGCCCAGACCAGCGAGCGCACCCAGCAGCGCATCATCGCCATCGCCAGCGGCAAGGGCGGGGTCGGCAAGTCGACGCTCGCCGCCAACCTCGCCATCGCGCTCGCGGCGCAGGGCCGGCGGGTCGGCATGGTCGACGCCGACATCTATGGCCCCTCGCAGCCGCGCCTGCTGGGCAGCGAGGGGAAGCGTGCCGAGGCGCACGACAAGAAACTGGTGCCGGTCGTGACGCCGTCCGGCATCCCGCTGCTGTCGATGGGGCAGTTGGTGCCCGAGGGGCAGGCGATCGCGTGGCGCGGGCCGATGGCGGCGGGCGCGCTCACCCAGTTGGTCGATGCGCATTGGGACATGGTCGACACGCTGGTCATGGACCTGCCGCCCGGCACCGGCGACGTACAGTTGACCATGATCCAGAAGCACCGCCCGGCCGGCGCGGTGATCGTGTCGACGCCGCAGGACCTGGCACTCATCGACGCGGCGCGCGCGATCGACCTGTTCCAGAAGGCGAACGTGCCGATCATCGGCCTGGTCGAGAATATGGCGGGCTATGCCTGTCCGCATTGCGGCGAGATGTCCGACCCGTTCGGCCATGGCGGCGCGGAGGCGCGGGCGGCGGCGCTGGGCATCCCGTTCCTCGGCCGAGTGCCGCTGGCCACCGCGATCCGCACCGCATCCGACGCGGGCACGCCGCCTGCGGCCGGGAACGGCGCGGAGGCGCAGCCGTTCCAGAGCATCGCCGGACTCGTCGGCGACTGGCTGCAAGGACCATGACATGCTCGACGACGACGGCATCCGCACCCTGCTGAGCGATGCGCGGACGATCGCGCTGGTCGGCGCGTCGGACCGGCCCGACCGCGCCTCGTGGGGCGTGATGGCATTTCTCCAGCGGCAAGGCTACCGCGTGATCCCGGTAAACCCGCAGATCACCGGCGAGCATCTCCACGGCGAATTCGTGTTCCGCGACCTGTCGCAGATCGGGGAGCCGATCGACATCGTCGACATCTTCCGCAATTCCGCCGCTGCCGGCGACGCGGTGGATCAGGCGATCGCGGCGGGCGCGAAGGCGGTGTGGCTGCAACTGGGCGTCGTCAACGCGGACGCCGCTGCCCGCGCCGAAGCCGCCGGGCTGAAGGTGGTGATGGACCGCTGCCCGAAGATCGAGATTCCGCGACTGGGGGTAGCGGCGGTCGGGTAGGGCTAACTCAACCGGATGGAGCCGAGAACGTCGCCCCAGCGAAGGCTGGGACCTCCACCGGCTCCTGCTGTACGCTACCACCGGAAGATTCCCAGCCTTCGCTGGGATGACGGCCAGGGCTGATCGACATTCAACGAAATGGCTTCCAAATCTGCTCCCCTCCCTGACAAGGGAGGGGCTGGGGTGGGTCGGCCCGAGAGGAAACGGTAGCGCTCCACAACCGGCCCACCCACCCCCAAACCCCTCCCTTGTCAGGGAGGGGAGCCGCCAAGCGCCATCGTCTGGCTGAATGTCGATCGGCCCTATGGCTAATCGACATTCCGTCGGCCGTGACGCCGGCAAAAACCGTTTCCGTAACCCCGGACTTGTTCCGGGGTCCACCTGGCCGCGAACGCTGTCGCTGGTGCCTCGAACGGCATCAATCGCTGCGCTGTGGACCCCGGAACAAGTCCGGGGTGACGAAGGAGCGTGGTGTTTCCGACTACGGACTGCACCGGAAGCGCTGAATGTCGATCGTATCTGGTTCAAACGGGCGGGTTCAGAGACTACCGCCCCTTCTTCGCCGCCTGTTCCGCCGCCGCCGGATCGACCGAGGGCGCACCCGACGCCGGGGTCGCGGCATTCACCACATCGGCGCTGTCCGCCGGCTTGCCTTCGTCGGCCACATTGCCCTCGGGTGCTGCGGCATTGGCCTCCGCGCCTTCGGCCGGCGCGGCACCGGCGGCGGGGGCCGCCGGCAGCGGCAGGTTCGACCCCTGCGAATTGAGATAGGCGATGACGTTCGCCCGGTCCTCGGCGCTGCCAAGGCCCGCGAAGGTCATCTTCGTCCCCGGCGCATATTTGCGCGGGGACGTCAGCCACGCATTCATCGCGTCGAAATCCCAGTTGCCCGCCACCCCGGTCAGCGCGCCCGAATAGGCGAAGCCGGGAATATGGCCGTGCTTCTTGCCGAGCACGCCCCATAGGTTCGGGCCGATGCCGTTCGCCCCCCCCTGGTTGACGGTGTGGCACGCGGCGCATTTCTTGAAGACCTCGGCCCCCTTGGCCACGTCGGCGCTCGCCAGCAGCGTCGCGATCGGCACCGCCGCCGCCGCACCGCCGCCACCGGCCTCGACCGCGCCCTCGACCGGATAGCCGGGCTTGTCGGGCGCGCCGCTATGGAAGATCATGCCACTGGCGATGGTCAGGCCGAGGGCGGCGGCGCATCCGGCCAATACCCAGCCCGCGATCGTGTTCGTCCGGTCGTCCATGCGCTCAGCCGTCTCGCCTAATGGTGCTTATCTTTGGCCCATGCTTATACGGCAGCATCCGGCACTGGCAAGACAGGGTTGCCGATCCGGGCGACGACGGAGTATCGCGCCCACCCATGTACAAATACGCCGCCCCGGCGCGCCCGCTGGTGGCGCAGATGACACAGGCCGCCGCCCGCGAACCGCACCGCGCCGTCGCGTTTCAGGGCGCGCCCGGCGCCAATTCGCACGTCGCGCTGGCGCAGGCGTTTCCCCAAGCCTTGCCGCTCCCCTGTTTCGGCTTCGCCGACGCGATCGACGCGGTGCGTAACGGCGCGGCGGATTGCGCGATCATCCCGATCGAAAATTCGCTGCACGGCCGCGTCGCCGACATGCACTTCCTGCTGCCCGATTCGGGGCTGGTCATCACCGGCGAACATTTCCTCCCCATCCGCCACGCGCTGCTGGGCCTGGGGCCGATCGAGGCGGTGAAACAGGCGATGAGCCACGAACAGGCGCTGGGCCAGTGCCGCCGCTGGCTGACGGCGCGCGGGATCGAACCGGTCGCGCATCCCGATACGGCGGGGGCGGCGGCGTCCGCAGCGGCGATCGGCGATCCGGCGGTCGCGGCGCTCGCCCCGCCGGCGGCGGCCGGCCTCTACGGGTTGCGGGTGCTCGCCGACGACATTGCGGACGCCGACCACAACACCACCCGCTTCGTCGTGCTCGCCCGCAGCGCGCCCGACGACCTGCCCGCCGGCCCGTGCATGACGACGCTGATGTTCGAGGTGAAGAACGTGCCCGCCGCGCTGTACAAGGCGATGGGCGGCTTTGCGACCAACGGCGTCAACATGACCAAGCTGGAAAGCTATCAGCCCGCCGGCAGCTTCGCCGCGACGCAGTTCTTCTGCGACATCGAAGGCGCGCCGGGCGAACCGCACATCGACCGCGCGCTCGACGAACTGCGCTTCCACAGCAAATGGGTCCGCCTGCTCGGCAGCTATGCCCGCGCCCGCGCCCGGGGCTGACATACACCATTTGGAGTATGTGCGCCCGCCGCCGATCTATCCTAGGATGACAGCGCACGAGCGCGGCCAATCTGGGGGTGGAACATGGGGACGACATATCGGCTGGTCGCGGCGGCGATGGCGCTGGCGACGGCGGGCAGCGCTGCGGCATCGGAACGAAGCTATCGCGCCGATGCGAATGCGACGCGCAGCGTCGATCTCTCGCTCTGCACCAACCGGGTCTATGTGAAGGTGAAGGGCGATGGCGACACCGACCTCGACTTCACCATCACCGACGATCGCGGCAACGTCGTCCACCGCGACTTCGATTCGACCGACCTTACGTTCGTGACGCTCACGCCGCGCATCGACGGCGGCTGCGCGAGCTATGCGCTGAAGGTCCAGAACCGTGGCAGCGTCTACAATAATTTCGTCGTGACGATCGAGGATCGCGGCACCACCGCCTCCACCACGACCACGGCGGCCAACACCGGGCAGAACCGGCGGATTGCGATCCACAACCATACGGCGGAGGCGTTCCGCAAGCTCTACTGGTCGAACACCGCCGAAACGACCTTCCCGACGACCAACCGCCTCGGCACGAGCCCGATGAACGCGGGCAGCAACCGCAACTTCGACGTGAACGACGGCAGCGGCGCCTGCCATTTCGACTTCAAGGTCGAGACGGCCAGCGGGCGCAGCTATACCAAGAGCGACATCAACGTGTGTACCGAATCCTCGATCGAGTTCGGCACCGAATTCTCGCACTGAGCCATCCTCCGGGGGCAGGCCGTCGCAATAGCGCGCAAACCAACGGCCGGCCCCCGCTCAAACGGCGGCATCGTCCCCGTCGAGCCATGCCCTGAGCAGGCTGTGCGCGATCGCATAGGCGGGCGGCGCGAGGAACGGCGCACCGTCCTCCCCCGCCAGCGCGGCGCGAACCCCGGCGCGGTCGACCCACATCGCGTCCTCCAGCTCCTGTCCGTCGATCGCCAGCGTGGGCGCCGTGGCCGTCGCGATACAGCCGATCATCAGTTGCGACGGGAACGGCCATGGCTGGCTCGCGACATAGCGCACCGCCGTCACCCGTACCCCGGCCTCCTCCATCACCTCGCGCGCGACCGCTTCCTCGATCGATTCGCCCACTTCGACGAACCCGGCGAGCGTCGAATAGCGCCCCGCCGGCCACGACGGCTGCCGTCCGAGCAGCACCTGCCCGTCATGCTCGACGGCCATGATGACCACCGGATCGGTACGCGGAAAATGCTGCGTCGCGCAGGTCGCGCACGCCCGGGCCCAGCCGCCGCGCGTGACCGTGCTGCGGCTCCCGCAGCGCGCGCAGAAGCCGTGGCGGCCATGCCAGTCGAGCAGGCTGCGCGCGATGCCGTACAGCGCGACCTCGTCCCCCGGCAGTTCCGCCAGCGCCGCCATCAGCGCGGGCGACCGCATCGCCGGCTGCGTGGCATCGCCCGCCCCGGCGACGAACAGCGGCGCTCCGTCCAGCGCGCCCAGCCACAGCGCGTCGCCGCGCGCCGGGTCCATCGGCGTCAGCGCCAGCCGCCCGTCCTCGATCGACGGTTCCAGATTGCCCAGCACCAGCAGCCGCGCCGCCGGATCGGCGAGCGCGGCGGCGCAGGCGGCGGGATCGTCACGCTCGTGATCGCCACGGACCAGCCGTGCCGCGGTGAAGCCGATCATCGGACCGGCTGCGCCAGATCGCTCGCCAGCGCCCTGACCAGATCGGCGCGCAGCGGCCAGCGATCCGCCGGGAAATAATTGACCATGACGGTGCCACGCAGCCGCCGCGCCGGATCGACGAACGCGATCGTTCCCGCCGCCCCGCCCCAGCCATAAGTCCCCTTCGCCGGACGGCCGGGCAGCGATTCGAGGTAGACCGATCCGCCCGCGCCGAACCCCATCTTCGGCCCCGCCTCACCGCCGGTCCCGCCATCGACCCCGCCGAAAGTCACGCCGTCGGGCAGCAGGTTCGACATGCCCAGCGCCACCGTCTCGGGCTTCATCACCCGTCTGCCGTCCAGCGTGCCACCGTTCAGCAGCATGTGGAGGAACCGGTCGTAATCGCGCGCCGAACTGACCAGCCCCGCGCCACCATAGGGAAAGCTCGGCCGCTGGAGGAACACCGACGTCGCCGCCGGATCGACCGGGATCATCGTGTCGCCGGCAAAGGCATAGTTGGTCGCCAGCCGCGCCTTCGCGCTGTCGGGCACCTGAAACCACGTCGAGGTCATGCCCAGCGGGCCGAACATTCGCGTTTGCAGGAAGCGTTCGAACGACATGCCGCTCGCCACCTCGATCACCCGGCCCAGCACGTCGAGGCCGATCGAATAGCTCCATGTCGTCCCCGGATCGGCGATCAGCGGCAGGCCGGCGACGCGGTTGGCGAATTCCTCGAGCGACTTCGGCCGCGCCTTGGCCATCGCCACCTCGGCCTGCGCATTCACCGACGCGGGAATGATGCCCAGCCGCTCATATTCCTTGAGGAGCGGCCCCTTGGTGACGATGTTGTAGCCAAGCCCGGCGGTATGCGTCAGCAGGTGGCGCACCGTGATCGGCCGCGCCGCCGGACGGCTGGCGAGTGACGTGGCGGGATCGGTCAGCACCCGCATATTCCTGAACGCGGGGATGAAGTCGCCGATCGGCTGGTCGAGTTTCAGCTTGCCGTCCTCGACCAGCATCATCGCCGCCATGCCGGTGATCGGCTTGGTCATCGAATAGACGCGCCACAGCGTATCGGCATCGACCGGCCGCGCGGCCGCATCGGCGGCGGTGCGTCCAGCGGCGTGGACGCTGGTCCAGTCCGGCCCGCCGACCGCGATGACGATGCCCGGCGCCTTCTTGGTCGCGACATAATCACGCGCCAGCGCCTCGGTCGCGGGCAGGCTGCGCGTCGCTGCCGGGCGGGGTCGGGGGGCATGGGGCGGCGCGGTCTGCGCCGCGATCGGTGTCGCCAGCAGCAGCGCGAGTGAGGCGGTGGCCCCCTTCAGCGCCCAAGTCCTCGTCAGCATCGCATTCCCTCCACCAGCGGCACGGCCCGCGCGAACAGCGTCGGCAACCCGGCATCGGCGATTGCCGCCACCGGCCACCATTCGCCGTCCAGACCTTCGGGTGCTGCATCCGCCACCATGACGGTGCAGGCAAGATCGAAATGGGTGAAGCCGTGGCGCACCACCCCCACGGTGCGCCACGCGCCCTCGAACGGCGCGCCCGCCGTCCCCGGCGGCGCGTCCGCCCACGGCCCGGTCGGCAGCGCGCGCATGCCGCCCAGCATCCCCTTGTCGGGCCGCCGCACCAGCAGCACCGCGCCGTCGCGCTCGGCCCAGAACAAGGTGCCGTGGCGCTGCGGCTTCGCCTTCTTCGCCGCCTTGACCGGATAGGCATCGGGCGTACCGGCGGCATGCGCGGCGCAGGCCATGCGCAAGGGGCACAACAGGCATTTGGGGCTGCGCGCGGTACACACGCCCGATCCCAGATCCATCATTCCTTGCGCGAAATCCCCCGCCCGCGCGTCGGGCGTGATCGAATCGGTCGCGGCGCGGATCGCCGGACGCGCACCGGGCAACGGTTGCGCTATCGCGAACAGCCGCGACACCACCCGCTCGACATTGGCATCGACCACCACCGCCCGCCGGCCGAACGCGATCGCGGCGATCGCGGCGGCGGTATAATCGCCGATGCCGGGAAGCTTTCGCAGTTCGCTTTCGCTATCCGGCAGATGCCCCAGCGCCGCCACCACCCGCGCACATTTCAGCAGGTTGCGGGCGCGCGCATAATAGCCAAGCCCCGCCCACGCCGCCATCACCTCGCCGTCATCCGCCGCCGCCAGCGCCGCGAACGACGGCCAGCGCGCGCTCCACGCATCGAAATACGGCCGGACCGTCGCGACCTGCGTCTGTTGCAGCATCACCTCGGACAACCACACCCGATACGGGTCGGGCGGCGGCGATCCCGGCGGGCTGCGCCATGGCAGGCTGCGATGATGCCGGTCGTACCAGTCGAGCAGAAGATCGGCGACAGAGAGATGCTTGGCGTCCACGCCGGCTCTATGGCATGGGTCGGCGACAATGACGACGCGCACCCGCCCGCACCCGACGATTCCCGAACCCCGCCGCCGGGGGACCATGCGCCCGGTCAGCGAGCTGCTGCCCGACATCGGCGGCACCGCGTTCCGCAAGTTCGGCTTCGTCCAGTCTGCGGTGGTCAGCCGCTGGGGCGAGATCGTCGGCGATCGCTTCGCGCGCGTGTCGGCCCCCGAATCGATCCGCTTCCCGCCGGGCAAGCGCGCCGACGGCGTGCTGACGCTCACCGTATCGGGCGCGCACGGCACGATGATGCAGCATATCGCGCCCGAGATCATGGAACGGGTCAACCGCTTCTTCGGCTATGGCGCGGTCGCCCGGCTCCAGTTCCGCCATGGCGAGGTCCGCCCGCGCCGCGCGCTGCCGCCCAGGCGCGAGGCACCGGTGATCCCGGCCGACATGGGCGACAGCCTGCGCGACATCGCCGATCCCGAACTGAAGGCGGTGCTCACCGCGCTCGCCGGTGCGGTCGCCGCGCCCCCGCCCCCTGCCATTCCGATTCTGGGCAAGGTTCGCTGATGCGTATCCTCCTCCTCGTCTTCTCGTTCCTGCTGGCGCTGGTCGGCCTGCCGCACGGCACCGCCCATGCCGCACCGCGCCCCGCCGCCGCGCGCGACTGGACGACCAGCATCGTCTTCACGCCCGACGGCCGGGTGCAGGTCGGCAATCCGGCGGCGAAGGTCACGCTCACCGAATGGCTGAGCTACACCTGTTCGCACTGCGCCGACTTCGCCGCCGAATCGAAGGTCGAGCTGCACGCGCTGATCCGCTCGGGCAAGGTACGCGTCGATTATCGCACGATGCCGCGCGACGCGCTCGACCTTGCCGCCGGGCTGCTGGTGCGCTGCGCCGGCCCCGCCAAATTCCTCCGCCTCCACGACGCGGTGTTCGCCGGACAGAAGGCGATGCTCGATCGGGCGCAGGCGTTCGCCGCCACCCCGCCCGCGCAGCAACCGGCCGCGACGATCGGCGCGCGGCTGGTGCAACTGGCCGACGCCACGCCGCTGCGCGCCATCGGCCGGGCGGCGGGCGTCACCGACGCCGCCTACACCGCCTGCCTGAACGACGACGCCGCGCAGAAGCGCGTCATCGCCGTCGCCGAAGCCGCGCAGACCGCCAATATCGCGAGCACCCCCAGCTTCGAGGTGAACGGCCGCCGCGTCGAGGCGCACGGCTGGGCGGCATTGAAGCCGCAACTCGTCGCCACCCGTTAGACTGTCAGCAAAAGAGTATCGCCCCCATGCGTTTCCTCACCCCCCTGATCGCCCTCGTTGCCCTGTCGGCCTGTGGCGGCGGTGACGCCACCGGCAACGCCACTACCGCCACTCCGGTCGCGGGCGTCGCCGCGCCTGCCGGCAAGCCATGGACCGAAACGGTCGCGGTCACGCCCGAGGGCGGCTATCGCATCGGCAACCCCGATGCCGCGATCAAGCTGGTCGAATATGGTTCGCGCACCTGCCCGACCTGCGGCGCCTTCGCGCGCGAGGGCAACGAACCGCTCATCGCCAACTATGTCTCGACCGGCAAGGTCAGCTTCGAATTCCGCGACTTCGCGGTCCATGGCGCGCCCGATCTCGCCGCCGCCGTGCTTGGCCGCTGCAACGGCACCGCCACCTTCTTCCCGCTGCTCGAAGCGATGTACCAGGACCAGCTCGCCACGCTCGACCGGATGCAGGCGATCCCGCAGGCCGAACAGGCCCGGCTCCAGTCGATCCCGCCGGTGCAGGCGATCGCCGGCTGGGCCGATGCGGCGGGCTTCGTCGATTTCGTCAAGCAGCGCGGCGTCCCCGAAGCGAAGGCACGCGAATGCCTGCGCGACCAGAAGCTGATCGATCAGGTGGTCAAGATCACCGAGGAAGGCGGCGCGACCGTCACCGGCACCCCCACCTTCCTCATCAACGGCGAAAAGGTCGAGAACGCCGTGCAGTGGAAGGACATCGAAGCCGCGCTGAAGGGCGCCGGCGCCTGAGCGTACCGACTCCCCTCCCTGACAAGGGAGGGGCCGGGGGTGGGTCGGTCGGCGAGGAACGGTAACGCCCGCCCCGGCCTCCGCGCCCGGGGGAGGGGAAAAGCGAGAGATGGCCACCGCACCCCCCGCCCTCACCATCCGCCGGCTGCGCCTCACCGGCTTCAAGAGCTTCGTCGATCCCGCCGAACTGGTGATCGAACCCGGCCTGACCGGCGTCGTCGGCCCCAACGGCTGCGGCAAATCCAACCTGCTCGAAGCGCTGCGCTGGACGATGGGCGAGAACAGCGCGAAGTCGCTGCGCGGCGCGGGGATGGAGGACGTCATCTTCGCCGGCACCGCCACCCGCCCGCCACGCGACTTCGCCGAGGTCGCGATTCTGGCGGAGGATTCGGCGGGCGACGAGGTGGAGATCGTCCGCCGGATCGAGCGCGGCGCAGGCTCCGCCTATCGCATCAACGGCCGCGACGTGCGCGCGAAGGACGTCGGCCTGCGCTTCGCCGATGCCGCGACCGGCGCGCATTCGCCCGCGCTGGTCAGCCAGAACCGCATCGGCGCGGTCATTGCCGCCCGCCCGTCCGAACGCCGCGCGATGCTGGAGGAGGCGGCGGGCATCGCCGGGCTGCACGTCCGCCGGCGTGATGCCGAGGCGAAACTGCGCGCCACCGAAGCCAACCTCGAACGGCTGGGCGAACTCCTCGCCGAACAGGACGCGCGCATCGCCGCACTGCGTCGGCAGGCGAAGGCGGCGATGCGCTACCGCGACCTGACGGCCCGCATCCGCGTCGCAGAAGCGCGCGCGCTCTACGCCCGCTGGCGCGACGCGGCAGCGCGCGCCGATGCCACCCGCGCCGCTGCCCGCGCCGCCGACGCCGCCGTCGTCGTCGCCCATGCCGCGCACGAACAGGCCGCCACCGCGCAGACCCACGCCACCGCCACCCTCGCCACCACCCGCACCGCCGCGCAGTCGCTCCACACTCGCCTGTCCGAAGCGCAGCACGCCCGCGACGCCGCGCAGGCCCGCCTTGCCAGCGCCACCCGCCGCGTCGCCGACCTGACCGCACAGGCCGACCGGCTGACCGCCGACCACGCCCGCGAATCGCTGCTGGCGCAGGATGCCGCCGCCGCCATCGCCCGCCTCACCGACGAAGCCGACCGCCTGACCGAAGCGCTTGGCCATGCCCGCACCCGCCGCCCCGCGCTCGACGCAGCCCTCGCCGCCGCCGAACGCGATGCGCTGACCGCCGGCGAGGCGCATGCCGCCGCGCTCGCCGCGCAAGCCGCCGAAACCGCCGAGGCCCGCGTCGCCACCGCCGCGCACGATGCCGCCCGTGCCCGGCTCGACCGCGCCGAGCGCGACGCCGCGCGCCTCGCCGCCGAAGCCGCCACGCACCACCCGCTCGGGCCCCTGCTCGCCGACCGCGATTCGGCGCATGCAACGCGCACCGCCGCACTCGCCGCCGCCGGCGATGCCCGCGCCGCCATCGTCCGCGCCGACGCTGACGATCGCGCCGCGCGCGACGCCCGCGCCACCGCGCAAGCCACCCGCGCCGCCGCCGCCGCCGAACTGGCCGCCGCCGATGCCGAGATCGCCGCGCTCGACCGCGCGCTGCGCCGCCCGGGCACCACCCGGCTGATCGACACGATCCGGGTCGAGCCGGGCTATGAACGCGCGCTCGCCGCCGCGCTCGGCGACGATCTCGACGCCGGCATCGATCCCGTCGACGACCGCCACTGGGCCGCCGCGCCCGACCCCGCCCCGCCCCCTGCCGGCAGCCTCGCCGCGCATGTCGTCGCCCCGCGCCTAGCCGCCCGGCTGGCGCAGGTGCTGCTGGTCGAGCAGGATGACGGCCGCCCGCTCGCCCTTGGCCAGCGGCTCGTGACGCTTGCCGGCGACCTGCGCCGCTGGGACGGCTATGCCGCGCGCGCCGGATCGGGCGCGGCGGCGGCCGAACGCCTCGCCCGCGCCAACCGGTTGCGCACGTTGCGAGACGCCCGCGCCACGCTGGCCGAGCGCCGCGACGCCGCCGATGCCGCGCTGACAGCCGCCGACACCGCGATCACCACCGCGCAAAGGAACCTTACCGCCGCCCGCGCCGCGCTCGACGCCGCCGACGCCGCCGCGCGCACCGCGACCCGTGCCGAGGATCGCGCCAGCGCCGCGATCGAACGCGCGCAGGGCCGTGCCGACGATCTCGCCGCCCGCGCCGATCGCATCGCCCGCGACGTGGCCGACGCCCGCGCCGACCTGTCGAGCGCCGATGCCATCGTCGCCCGCCTCCCCGACGGCACCGTCACCCGCGCCCGCGTCGCCGACGCCGCCACCGCCGCCGACACCGCCCGCGCGAACGTCGCCGCCGCCCGCGCCGATGCGCTCGCCAACGCCTCCGCCGAGCGCGCCAACCACGCCCGCCTCACCGCCACAGCCAGCGAACGCACCGGCTGGCAGGACCGCGCTGCTCAGGCCGCCGGCCGGCTGCAAGAGATCGCGGCGCTCGCCGCCACCCTCGCCGCCGACCGCGCGAGCCTCGCCGACCGCCCGCAGCGGCTGGCCGCCGACCTCGCCGCCGCCGAGCGCGACCTCGCCGCCCTCCGCCCCGCTGCGGCGCAGGCCCATGCCGCCGAACAAGCCGCCGCCACCGACCTGCGCACCGCCGATACCGCGCTCGCCCGCGCGTCCGAAGCGCTCGCCACCGCGCGCGAGGCCCGCGCCGGCACCGCCGCCCGTGCCGAGGCCGACGAACAGCGCCGCCGCGACACCGCCCGCGAATCGGGCGAGCGCTTCCAGTGCCCGCCGGTGCTGCTCCCCGCGACCGGCTTCCCCGCCGCCGATGTCGGCGCGGCCGACACCGAAGCCGCGACCCACGACCGGCTGATCGCCGAGCGCGACCGGATCGGCGCGGTCAACCTGATCGCCGAGGGCGAACTGGCCGAACTGGAGGCGGCGCAGGGATCGGCGGCGCGCGACCGCGCCGATCTTGCCCAAGCGATCGCCCAGTTGCGCGGCTCGGTCGCCACGCTCAACCGCGAGGGGCGGCAACGCCTGCTCGCCGCCTTCACCGCGGTCGACGCGCATTTCCGCCGGCTCTTCGCCGCGTTGTTCGACGGGGGGCAGGCCGAACTGGCGCTGGTCGATTCGGACGATCCGCTCGAGGCGGGCCTCGAAATCCTCGCCCAGCCGCCCGGCAAGCGGTTGCAGTCGCTGACCCTGCTGTCGGGCGGCGAACAGGCGCTGACCGCCGTCGCGCTGATCTTCGCGCTGTTCCTCACCAACCCCGCGCCGATCTGCGTGCTGGACGAGGTCGACGCGCCGCTCGACGACGCCAACATCGACCGTTTCTGCGACCTGCTCGACCGGATGGCGGCCGACACCGACACCCGCTACCTGATCGTCACTCACAACGCGGCGACGATGAGCCGCATGCACCGCCTGTTCGGCGTGACGATGGTCGAGCGCGGCATCAGCCGGCTGGTGTCGGTCGATCTGGGGCGCGCGACGACGCTGGTGGCGAGTTGATTCACGCGGAGACGCGGAGAAGAAGTGAAAGCGATGATCGCGCAGAGGCGCGGAGGCGCAGAGGGGTTGCGCTTGCCGCGATAGCGGCTCTCTCATATCGGGCGGCAGCAGGGGTGAGGCTTCGCCGGATCGGTAACGCCGGCCTTACCCGGAACCTCTCTGCGCCTCCGCGCCTCTGCGCGAAAAACCCTTCCTTACGACGCATCCGTACCGAACACTGTTCCGGCGCAGCCACCCCGGCCCCCACGCACGCAACCCCTCCGCGTCTCCGCGCCTCCGCGTGAACCAAATCTACCCGAGCGAACGCCCGGACATCCGCGTCAACCGGCACGCCAGATCCGCCTCCCCCGACGCCACGATCCAGTCCTCCCCGTCGCGCACGATCCCCGTCGTGAACACCACCGGCTGCGGCAGATACGCCTGATGCGCGATCGGCGCGATCAACGCCGGGGCCGCCTCCAGCACCACCCGCGTCTCGTCGCGTTCCAGCACCTCTCGTGCATCGGCCGACAGCAGCGCGCGATAGGTGCGATACACCCCGACCGCGCCCTGCTTCTCGACACCGTGGTACAGCAGCATCCACCCGTCCTTCACCCGCACCGGCGGCGTCCCCCCGCCCAGCTTGGTCGCCGCCGCGCCCTTGAGTGGCCGCAGCGCCGGCCCCGCCAGCGGCTTCCAGTGCAGCATGTCGGGCGAGGTCGCGAGGTTGATACTCGGCCCGCTGCCCTCGGGCGAATCGGGCGCGGACACGAACCATGCGTCGGACAATGGCCGGGTCAGCGTCGCATAGCGCTCGCCCAGCCGTCCCTCGAACGGCACCATGTCCTTGTTGCCATGGTCGAGCACGATCCCCTCGCTCGTCCAGCCAAAGCCGTCGTCGGACCGGTACAACACGCTGCACAGCCGCCCGCCCGAAACACCGCACACCGTCATCCAGTAGGTGCCGTCGATCGCCACGATACGCGGGTCCTCGACACCATATTGCGCATAGTCCGCCGACGGTTCGACCGCGCGGTCGTAATGCACCGCCACCACCCGCGCGCCATCGGCCGACAGCTCGACCGGCAGCAGCCACGACAGCGAGGTGAGGCCGAGGAACGGATAGGCCCCGCCCTTCAGCGAAAAGAAGCGCGGATCGCTGACATCCGCCGCCGCCGCGTCGAATGAATCGAGCGTATAGCCCGCCGGCGTCCAGCGAATCGACCGCACCCGCCCATCCCGAACCGGCTCGGCCAGCGCCTCGGCGATCCGCACCAGCAGCAGCAGATTGCCGTTCGGCAGCCGCGTCAGCGCCGGATTGAACGCGCCCAGCACATAGGTCGGCTCGGCGATCCCCCGCCGTAGCGGCGACCGGCGAAGATCGACGTCGTCGGGCGCAAAGACGATCCGGTCGTCGCTCACGCCGCGCCGCCATCCTGCATCGATCGGTGATGCCGAATGACCTCGTCGATGATGAAGCGCAGGAACTTCTCCGAGAATTCGGGGTCGAGATCGGCGGCGCGCGCAAGGCTGCGCAGCCGCGCGATCTGCGCCTCTTCGCGCCCCGGATCGGCCGGGGGCAGTCCCTGCTCGGCCTTGTACCGCCCGACTGCCTGCGTCACCTTGAACCGTTCGGCCAGCATGCACACGAGCGCGGCATCGATATTGTCGATGCTCTGGCGGAAACGGTCGAGCGTCTGGTCGGGCATGGCAACATATCCTTCACGCCGGATGGGAGGGGCGGGCCGGCACCGCTTCGACTAACGCCTTTCGCGCCTGCGATTGCCCTGCGCAACCCCGCCTTTCCCTTGCGTTCGCCGGCCCGACAGGCCACATCGCTTGGGACATGACGGCTACCCTCCACCGCCTCGACAAGCGGACCGACCCCTCGCTCGATCCGATGATGGCGCTGGTCGCGGACGATATGAACCGCGTCAACGCGGTCATCCTCGATCGCATGCAGTCGAAGATCCCGCTGATCCCCGAACTCGCCGGCCATCTGATCGCGGGCGGCGGCAAGCGGATGCGGCCGATGCTGACCCTCGCCTGCGCCCGGCTGATCGGCTACGGCGGCACGCGCCACCATTTGCTCGCCGCCGCGGTCGAATTCATCCACACCGCGACGCTGCTGCACGACGACGTGGTCGACGGGTCGGACCTGCGCCGGGGCAAGCGCACCGCCAACATCATCTGGGGCAATCCCGCGAGCGTGCTGGTCGGCGACTATCTCTTCTCCAAATCGTTCGAACTGATGGTCGAGGCGGAAAGCCTGAAGGCGCTGCGCATCCTGTCGGGCGCATCGGCGATCATCGCCGAGGGCGAGGTGAACCAGCTCACCGCGATCCGCCGGATCGACACGCCCGAGGACCGCTATCTCGACATCATCGGCGCCAAGACCGCCGCGCTGTTCTCCGCCGCCTGTCGCATCGCCGCGATCGTCGCCGACCGGTCGGAAGCGGACGAGGCCGCGCTCGACGCCTATGGCCGCAACCTCGGCATCGCGTTCCAGTTGGTCGACGACGCGATCGATTACGTGTCCGACGCCGATACCATGGGCAAGGACGCCGGCGACGATTTCCGCGAAGGCAAGATGACGCTGCCCGTCATCCTCGCCTATGCGCGCGGCAACGAGGAGGCGCGCGGCTTCTGGCGCGACGCGATCTCGGGCAAGCGCGCGTCGGATACCGATTTCGCCCATGCGATCACGCTGGTGCAGGCCAGCCGCGCGGTCGACGACACGCTGGCCCGCGCGCGCCATTACGGCCAGCGCGCGATCGATTCGCTCGGCCGCTTCCCGAACGGCGCGGCCAAGGACGCGATGGTCGAGGCGGTCGAATTCGCGATCCGCCGCGCTTATTGAGAAGTACCGCGATTTCCGTCGCTTGGTACGTTGTCGCAACGGATTGGTAACAATACATCCGGCATGATGGTGCCGTTGCCCGCTGTGCGGTCGGGTGACGAAACCCTGTTTCGGAAAACGCATGACCCTGATCCCGATTGCCGACGACCCCGCCTTCGCCGCGGGAATCGACCCCGCGACCCGACGGCTCGACTTCGCGCTGTTCGGCCATTGGGATCTGCCGACCGTGACGCGGTTCGAAACCGCGATCCGCGACACGGTGGCGCGTCTGCCCTCCCTCGGCATCCGTCCGGGCGAACAGGTCGCGCTGTTCGACACCACCCGCTTCACCGTCCAGTCGCCCGACGTGCTGGCGGCGCTCGGCCGCATCGCGTCCGACCCGCGCGTCACCTCGCGCCGCATCGCGCTCGTCCTTGCCAGCGCGCTGCTCAGGATGCAGGCCAAACGGGCGATGCCGCACCTCGCCTTCTTCGACAGCCGCGACGCCGCGCTCGGCTGGCTCGCCGGCAACGAGCCGCCGCCGGCGTAGAGTCCGATCCATCCACCCCGAAATAAACGTCATCCCAGCGGAGGCTGGGATCTCCCGGGGCTGATGCGCGACAAGCGCCGCGAGAGGCCCCAGCCTTCGCTGGGGCGACGGTTCGATGCAGGTGGATCAAACGCCCTCTTAACCGAACATCCCATAGCGTTCGCGCCACCCCGCCACCTCGCCGCGCAGCGCCGCCGGCGCGGGCGCACCGGACAGGACCAGCGCGGCGACCTCCCGGTCGGGGTGCATCAGCATCTTGCGCGCGCCGTCGCTGAACCACACCGGGACCAGCCCGCCGCACAGCGCATCGAGCACCCGCCCCGCCATGCCGCTCCCGATCGCGTCGCTGCCCGGCATCAGGCGGATGTTGATCGACACCCCCTCGAAACAATTCTGCGGCTGCCGCACGAAATTCAGCGACACCAGCAGCCCCGAGCGGTCGGGCCGCGCCGCATCCGGCAGCGCCACCCGCCGCCAGCCGCAGAACCACGTTCGGCAGATCGTCGGCCGCACCGCATGGATCGCGCAACCGCCGTCGGTCACATGCACGCACGCCACCCCGGCGGGCTTGCTGAACTCAGGCGTATCGACGGTCAGCACCGAGCAACAGGCGGTGCAGTCGCCGCAGTCGCGCCCCGGCAACACCGGCCCCAGCAGCGTGGTTTCCAGATCGGCGGCGCTCGACATCGCCCCCGCCTGCCCCGCCCGACACGGCGATGCAAGGGGCCGGTAATTCCCACGGCACGCATGGGCTTTGAAACAAATGCTTGGGGGCCGCGAAGCGGGTCTGGATTGTCCGCTCCCGCCCGACCCCCGATCTACTAGGTTTGGCGTGCCCGACGCCGCCTTCTGGAGCCCGCCGTCGTGACACGTTCTTCGTACCGTCTGCCGTCGTTCGGCATCCAGGTCGCGGTCGGCATGGCGGCCGGCCTCGCGCTAGGCCTCGTCGCGCGCGAACTGGGGCCGGACAGCGCGCTGGCGACCACGCTCCACACCACGGGGCAGATCTTCGTCCAGTTGCTCAAGGCGCTGGTCCCGCCGCTGGTTTTCACCGCGATCGTCGGATCGGTCGCGGCGCTGCGCGACCTGACCAACGCCGCGCGCCTCGTCGCGCAGACGCTGTTGTGGTTCGCGATCACCGCGCTGATCGCGGTATCGATCGGCATCGTGCTGGGCCTGACGCTCCAGCCCGGCCTCCACGCCGGCGTCGACCTCGCGGCGGCCAAAGTGCCGACCACCACCGGATCGTGGATCGATTTTCTGAAAGGCCTCGTCCCCGCCAACGTGCTGGGCATCGGCGCGGGCACGACCATCGCCGATGGCGTCGCCACCACCAATGTCTCGTTCAACGTGTTGCAGATCATCGTCGCCGCCGTCGCGATCGGCGCGGCGGCGGTCAGCGTGGGGGAGGCGGGCAGCGCCTTCCTGTCGTTCAACGCCTCGGCGCTCGCCATCTTCCGCCGGCTGCTGCGCTGGGTGATCGCGCTCACCCCGATCGGCTCGGCCGCGCTCGTCGGCGATGCGATCGCGCGCTACGGCTGGAGCGCACTGTCCTCGCTCGGGCTGTTCGCCGGCGCGGTCTATCTCGGCCTCGCGCTCGTCCTGCTCGTCGTCTATCCGGCGCTCCTCGCGCTCAACGGTATTTCGCCGGGCTGGTTCTTCCGCCGCGCATGGCCCGCGATCCAGTTGGGCTTCGTGTCGCGCTCGTCGGTCGGTACGCTGCCCTTGACCGAGGAAGTGACCGAACGCGCGCTGGGCGTGCCGCGCAGCTATTCCGCCTTCGCCGTGCCGCTGGGCGCCACCACCAAGATGGACGGGTGCGCCGCGATCTATCCGGCGGTGGCGGCGATCTTCGTCGCGCAATTCTTCGGCGTCACGCTGCATGCCAGCGACTATGCGCTGATCGTCGTCGTCTCGGTGCTGGGCTCGGCCGCCACCGCTGGCCTCACCGGCGCGACCGTGATGCTCACGCTCACCCTCTCGACGCTCGGCCTGCCGCTGGAGGGTGCCGGGCTGCTGCTCGCGATCGATCCGATCCTCGACATGGGCCGCACCGCCGTCAACGTCGCCGGGCAGATGCTGGTGCCGACCATCGTCGCCAAACGCGAGGGGCTGCTCGCCGCGCCCGCCGACACTCCGGCAATCACGGCCACCTAACCCACTGTTTTCCTTCGCTCGAACCGGTCCGATCGGCTATCCCCCCGGCGAACTGCCGCCCGGAGGATCGATGCCACCCCTGCTCCCGCTCGCCGCCCTCGCGCTCCTCGCCGCCGCCCCGGCGCTCGGCCAGGGCACGATCCGCAACGACCGTTTCTGGACCGACACCGCCGGCACCCCGGTCTATTCGCAGGGCGGCGGCATCCTGAAGGTCGGCACCCGCTATTACTGGTATGGCGTGAAATATGAGGAAGCGGTCGCCTATGCCCGCGATCCCGCCACGCCGCACCCCAACCCCCATTTCGCCGCCGTCACCGTCTATTCCTCCGACGATCTAGTGACATGGCGCTACGAGGGCGACGCGATCAAGGCAGGAGCGACGGGCGAGCGTTTCCCGCGCGACGCATGGTTCGGGCGGCTTGGCGTCGCCTATCACGCCGCCACCCGCCGCTACGTCCTCGTCAGCCAGTACGGCGGCAAGGACACCGGCCCCGGCATCGTCTTCGCCACCAGCAAATCCCCCGCCGGCCCATTCACCTTCGCCCGCCATCAGCCGGTGATCGCCAACGTCTCGACCCCGACTTCGGGCGACCAGACGCTGTTCGTCGACGACGACGGCAAACCCTATCTGGTGTTCGGCAGCGGCGGCAGCCGCCGCGACCTCTACGTCGCCCCGCTGCGGCCCGACTATCTCGGTATCGAACCCGCCACGCGCATCTACACCGCCCCCGGCGCGGGCCGCGAAGGCAATGCGATGTTCAAGCATCGCGGCCTCTATTATTTCTGCTCGTCCGACCTCCACGGCTGGAACGCCTCGCGCAGCTACTGCATGCACGCCGACCGGATCACCGGCCCCTATTCGCCCGACCGGCTGCTGGAGGGGACGGCGGCGGATTTCTCGCACGTCTCGCAGAACGGCTTTTTCATCCCCGTCCACGGCAGCACCGGCACGACGATCGTCTATGCCGGCGATCGCTGGAGCGACTTCGCCGGCAACGGCCCCGGCTACAATGTCTGGGTGCCGCTGTCGTTCGACGGGCGCACCCCGCGCTTCTATTCGCTGAGCGAATGGCACCTCGACGCGAAGCGCGGGACGTGGGGTGTCGGCGCGAACAACAATTACGCGCTCAACCCCGGGTTCGAGGCCGACCGGGTAACGCAGACCCAGCTCGCCGGCTGGCAGGTGAGCTGGACCAGCATCAGGGACAACAGCCCGATCGTGAACCTGCGCGACGGCCGCACCGGCCGCTGGGCGCTGACCCTGCCCCACGCCGCCCCCAGCATGGCCACCGCGACGCAGGACGTGACGCTCCCCGACGGCGACTATACCCTGCGCCTCTGGATCAGGAGCAGCGGCGGCCAGAAGGTCGCGCGCGTCTTTGCGGTCGGCCACGGCGGCGCAGAGGTGGCGCAGACCCTGTCCGGCCGCATCGACGAGTGGCGTCAAATCACGCTCCCGACCATCCCGGTCCGCACCGGCCGCGTCCAGATCGGCGTGTACAGCGAGGGCCGGGACAACCAGTGGCTCCGCATCGACGACGTGAGTCTGACGCGCAACCGGTGACGCCAGCGCACCCCTGACAAGGATTCCGCTGCGAAGCCCCCGACGACTCCCGAAACCCGACGCACCCCGGCAGAGGCCGGGGTGCGAGAGAAGCGTTTCGCAGCGGAATCCCAGGGCCAATCGACATTTAACGAAATGGCTTCCCAATCTGCTCCCCTCCCTGACAAGAGTTTCGGGTCGGTCATGCCCCCGGCATGACCTGAACAGTGCGGGGCACTGTTCACCCGAAACTGGGCTGGGGGTGGGTCGGCCCAAGAGGAAACGGTAGCGCTCCACAACCGGCCCACCCACCCCCAAACCCCTCCCTTGTCAGGGAGGGGAGCCGCCAAGCGCCATCGTCTGGCTGAATGTCGATCGGCCCCAAGGTCAATCGACATTCAATCGGCCATGACACCAGCAAAGACCATCTCCGTCACCCCGGACTGGTTCCGGGGTCCACCCAGCCGCGAACGCTGTCGCAAGTGCCTCGAGTGGCATCGATCGCTGCACGGTGGACCCCGGAACAAGTCCGGGGTGACGAAGGAGGGTGGTGTTTTCGACTACGGACTGCACCGGAATAGCTGAATGTCGATCGGTCCTCGTCAGCAGGGGAAAAGCCCCTCCATGCGCGCCAGCGCACCGCAAACCGCGATGCAACGCACGAACGCCGCCCCAAAGCGCACCCGCTCCGCGCCTCCGCGCGAACCAATCCTGCCGTCCCGCAAACGACCGCTGTCCTACAGCGCCCACCCATGGCAGAATGACCGGTCCCGCTCTTTGACCGTCGCGAATCCCCTCAGGTGTCCGGTGGCATCCGCGATGGCGATCGTCGCCCGACGATCGCCAAACGAGGCGAAATTGCGGCGAAACCCACCGCACACATCACGCCATTAGTGTAAACTTTGTAAACTTTGGAGCAACCCCACCCGATTGATCGACTCAGGCGATCACCCGCCGGTCGAATGCTGCCGCCGCCTCGTCCATCAACGTGGCGATGATCGCGGCGGCGCTTTCCTCCTTCGTCACCATGCCGACCGACTGGCCGGCCATCAGGCTGCCATGCTCGACATCGCCGTCGATCACCGCGCGGCGCAGCGCGCCCGCCCAGTAATGTTCGATCTGCAACTGCGCCTCGGCCATCGCGACGCCGCCTTCGTCGAGGCTCTGCGCGACCTCGCGCTGCTTGGCGGTGAACAGCTCGCCGCCCGCGTTCTTGAGCGCCCGCACCGGGATGACCGGCAGGCGCGGATCGATCTGCACGCTCGCCACCGCATCACGCGCCGATGCGCGCAGGAACGCCTTCTTGAACGCCGGATGCGCGATCGATTCGGTCGCGCAGACGAATCGCGTGCCAAGCTGCACCCCCGCCGCACCCATGTCGAGATAGCCGGCGATCGCCTCGCCCCGGCCGATCCCGCCCGCGACGAACACCGGCACCTGATCCGCCACCTCGGGCAGCATCTCCTGCGCCAGCACGCTGGTGGACACGGGGCCGATATGGCCGCCGGCCTCCATCCCCTCGATCACCAGTGCGTCGACGCCCGACCGGATCAACTTCTTCGCCAGCGCCAGCGCCGGGGCGAAGGCGATGACCTTCGCGCCCGTCGCCTTGATCGCGTCGAGCGACCCCTTGGGGGGCAGCCCGCCGGCCAGCACGACATGGGTAACGCGGTGGCGCCCGCAGACGTCGATCAGGTCGAACAGCGCCGGGTGCATGGTGATGAGGTTGACCCCGAACGGCCGGGCCGTCCGTTCCTTCGTCGCGGCGATCTCGGCATCGAGCAGCTCGGGGGTCATCGCCCCGCACGCGATCACGCCGAAGCCGCCGGCGTTGGAGATGGCGGCGACCAGATGGCGCTCGCTCACCCACGACATCGCGCCGCACAGGATCGCAGTATCGGAGCCGAGGAAGTCGCAGCCACGGGCCATGCGGCGGGTCAGGCGCTCGCGCCCGGTCGAAAGGTTCGTCATGGCCCCGCCTAGCGCGACCGGGCGGCTTCGGGCAAGCAGGCGCGATGATACGACAGGAACATGGCGAGCTGGTGGTAACGACCAACGGACAGGGGCTGGTGCTCATCACCGGCCAGGTCCGCCACTGGATCGAGGCAACCGGCATCGCCAGCGGGCTGCTGACGCTGTTCTGCCGCCACACCTCGGCCTCGCTGCTGGTGCAGGAAAATGCGAGCGAGGCGGCGCGCGACGACCTCGAACGCTATTTCCGCCACATCGCCCCCGAAAGCGACCGCTATGCCCATAGTGAGGAAGGGCCGGACGACATGCCCGCCCACCTGCGCACCGCGCTGACCGACGTGTCGCTGTCGATTCCGGTGATCGGCCACCGTCCGGTGCTGGGCACGTGGCAGGGCATCTACCTGTTCGAACACCGCCGCGCCGCCCACCGCCGGCGTGTGGCGGTGCATCTTATCGGAGAGTGATTACCGCGAAATGATGTGGTAGCAGACCGTTCGAGTTCCGAGTTGGCAAAGCAACGCCATTAGATTTTGCATACTCGATGACCCGGTGCTCGAACATCGGACTCCAGCCATCGTGGTTCATGGCGTCGCATCTGTCGCAGGCCCAAAATCCATAACCGGAGATTTTTCGACCGGTCCACCGACCTCCGCCGGCTTCAGTCGCCGAGCCGCAAATGTCGCATGGTATAAGGACTTTAGGCTTGCTCATCTCCGCCCTCTACTCGGCATCCAGCCCGTAGGCGGTGTGGAGGACGCGCACCGCCAGTTCGGTATAATCCTCCTCGATCAGCACGCTGACCTTGATCTCCGAGGTGGTGATCGCCTGGATGTTGATGCCGCGCTCGCCCAGCGTCGTAAACATCGTCGAGGCGACGCCGGCATGGCTGCGCATGCCCACGCCCACGACCGAGATCTTGGCGACGCGCGTGTCGTGCAGCACCTTGCCATAGCCGATGTCGCCGCTCGCCTTGTCCAGCGTGTCGAGCGCGCGGGCCAGTTCGGCGGCGGGCACGGTGAAGGTCACGTCGGTCGATCCCGCCGAATGGGCGATGTTCTGGACGATCATGTCGACGTTGATGCCGGCATCGGCCAGCGGCGCGAAGATCGAGGCGACCGCGCCGGGCCGGTCGGGGACCGCCACCAGCGTGATCTTCGCCTCGTTCTTGTCGTGGGCGATACCGGTGATGAGCTGCCGTTCCATGTCCGTCACTTCCTCTTCGCCGACGATCAGCGTTCCACGATAGCCGTCCTCGTCGCGGCTGTCGTCGAACGACGACAGCACGCGCACGCGGACCTTTTCCTTCATCGCCAGCCCGACCGAGCGGGTCTGGAGTACCTTGGCGCCGACCGACGCCAGTTCGAGCATTTCCTCATACGTCACCCGCGCCAGCTTGCGCGCGCGCGGCACGATGCGCGGGTCGGTGGTATAGACGCCGTCGACGTCGGTGTAGATGTCGCAGCGGTCGGCCTGCATCGCCGCCGCCATCGCCACCGCCGACGTGTCCGATCCGCCGCGCCCCAGCGTGGTGATCCGGCCCGCCTCGCTCACGCCCTGGAAACCCGGGATCACCGCGACCTCGCCCGCCGACAGGCTCCGGTCGAGCGCGGTGGTGTCGACCGATTCGATCCGCGCGGTGGCATGCGCGTCCGACGTGCCGATCGGCAACTGCCAGCCGAGCCACGAGCGCGCCGGCACGCCGATCGCCTGCAGCGCGATGGCGAGCAGCCCGCTCGTCACCTGCTCGCCCGACGAGACGACCGCGTCATATTCGCGCGGATCGTACAGCGGCGAGGCTTCGCGGCAGAAGCCGACCAGCCGGTCGGTCTCGCCCGCCATCGCCGACACGACGACCGCGACCTCGTTGCCGGCCTCGACCTCGCGCTTCACGCGGGCGGCGACGTTGCGAATACGTTCGATCCCCGCCATCGAGGTGCCACCGAACTTCATCACGATCCGCGCCATGCGTGTCTGCCATTCATCCTTGGGGGGAATGGCGGCGGCTGATAGGAGGTGCCCATGACGAACGCAAGCAACGCAATCTTTGACGCGCCTAAAGCCGTTCCCGCGCAATCAAGCGTCGTGGCACGCGAAGCGGCCCATTTCGGCGCGATGGCGGCGCAATGGTGGGACCCGAAGGGCAGTTCGGCGATGCTCCACCGGCTGAACCCGGTCCGCCTCGGCTTCGTGCGCGCGGCGGTCGACGCGCATTGGGCGGGCGACGGCGCGGGCTTCACCCCGCTTGCCGGCCGGAGCGCGCTCGACGTCGGCTGCGGTGCGGGGCTGCTCGCCGAACCGCTCGCCCGGCTGGGCGCGACCGTTACCGGAGTCGATGCCGCGCCCGAGAATATCGGCGCGGCGGCGGCGCATGCGGCCGCGATGGGGCTGCCGATCGAATATCTGGCAGGCGGCGTCGAGGCGATCGCCGGGCGTACCTTCGATCTCGTTACCTCGCTGGAGGTGATCGAACATGTCGCCGATCCCGCCGCCTTCGTGGCGGGACTGGCCAAGGCGATTGCGCCGGGCGGGTTGCTCGTCGTCTCCACGCCCAACCGCACCGCGTTGTCGCGGCTCGCGATGATTACGCTGGCCGAAGGGGTGGGGATGATTCCGCGCGGCACCCACGACTGGCAACGCTTCCTCACCCCCGACGAACTGACCGCGCATCTGCGCGAGGCCGGGCTGACCGTCTCGCCGCCCGCCGGCCTCGCCTTCTCGCCGACGCGCGGCTTCACCCTGTCCGACAACACCGCGCTCGACTATTTCCTCACCGCGACGCGGGACTGACCTATCCCGATCGAAACGGACGTCACCCCAGCGCAGGCTGGGATGACGTTTGCGGGTCGGCTGGATCAGCCCATGACACTCACTTCCGGTCGAGGTTGATGATGAACAGCGGACCGAATTCGAACGTCTGCTTGCCCGTCGCCAGTTGCAGCGAGGCCGACAGCTCGCCTGCAGCATAATCGCGGTCGGCCTTGCCCGCCACCTGCAGGAATTCGAACTGGTCGCCGACCTCGACCGGCTGGCCGAACAGGCCGGTATAGGGAGCCTTGGCCAACTGCACCGAGGCATTGGCGATCCGCGCCTTGGTGCCCGCCGCCATGCCGGTCGCCCGCGCATGGAACGCAAGGACGAGTCGGTCGCCCTTGTTCACCGGCTGGGTCGTGGCGGAGGACAGCGAGATTTTCCACGGGTCCTTGTCGGCGGCGGGAATCACGACCCGCATCGCCTTGCCCCCGTCGACGCCCTTCACCCGCACCACCGGCGGCGGACTGCCAAGACCATAGACGCTCAGGCTGGCGGGCAATGGCGCGTTGATGACCTTTGCGGCGAAATCGTCGGCGCTCTGTGCCACCACCGGCACGGCGACCATCGCGGCCACGACGGCCACGGCTTGCAGGTATCGCATAGTCCCCTCCCAAGGATATTTGTTTGTCTGACAAGGCTAGACAACAGCATGGCCTGAAATCAAGCGATGGATTGTGCGTGGCGTCTCACCCGATAGGATGACGACATGACCGATCCGCTCGACCGATTCGTGGAAGCGCAGCGCGCGACCTGGGACCAAGCGCTGGCCGAACTGGTCGAGGGCGAGAAACGTGGCCACTGGATGTGGTTCGTCCTGCCGCAACTGCGCGGGCTGGGCTTCAGCACCATGGCGCAGCGCTACGGCATCGCCGATATGGAGGAGGCGAAGGCGTATCTCGCGCATCCCGTCCTCGGCCCGCGACTAAGGCAAGCGGCGCAGGCGCTGCTGGCGCACGACGGCCGCGACATCGACCGTATCCTCGGCAACGTCGACGCGATAAAGCTACGCTCGTCGATGACGTTGTTCGAGGTGGTGGCCGGGGACGACACGCCGTTCGGCGACGTCCTCGACGCCTTCTACGACGGCGAACGCGACGAACAGACGCTGGAGATGCTGCGGTAGCGTGATTCTTCCACCCTGAAACAAACGTCATCCCAGCGAAGGCTGGGATCTCCCGGGACTGGCGTGCGACAAGCGCCACGAGAGGCCCCAGCCTTCGCTGGGGCGACGTCAAATGCAGGTGGATCAAACGCTGGCCGACTCCCAGCGCCCGGCGACGCGGGATCAGCGCGGCGCGGTGAGTTTCAGCAACCGGCCCTGCGATCCTTGCGCGCCGTCCTCAATCACCCAGATCGCGCCGTCCGGCCCCTGTTCGACGTCGCGGATGCGCGCGCCCATGTCCCACTGATCGCCCTTGGTCGCGCTGGTGCCGTTCACGTCGACGCGAATCAGCGCCTTGCTCGACAGGCCACCGATGAACAGGTCGCCACGCCACTGGGGAAACATCGCCCCCGAATAGACGATCAGGCCACCCGGCGAGATTACCGGGTTCCAGCTTACCTTGGGCGCTTCCAGATCGGGGCGTGTCGCATGGCGCGGGATCGGCCGGCCATCGTAATGATCGCCGTCCGACACCAGCGGATAGCCATAGTTCTTGCCCGCGACGATCAGGTTGACCTCGTCGCCGCCCTTCGGCCCCATCTCCTGTTCCCACAGATTGCCCTGTGCGTCGAACGCCAGCCCCAGCAGGTTGCGGTGGCCGTACGACCACACCGCCGGGTGGAATCCCCGCGCAGTGAGGCCGGGGTCGCCCGCCGGCTTTCCGTCCAGCGTCAGGCGCAGCACCTTGCCGAGCGTCGCCTTGGGGTCCTGCGCCGGATCGAACTTCTGCCGCTCGCCATTGGTGAAGAACAGATGCCGGCCATCGGGCGCAAACGCGATCCGCCCTGAATAATGGCCGTCGCCGCTGACGAACGGCGTGGCGCGGAACAGCGCCTCGATCTCGCCCAGCCGCATCTCGCCGCCATTGCCACCCTCGGCCGCGCGCAGCCGCCCGCGTGCCAGCACCACGCCCTTGCCGCCGTCGCCCGCGGTCGAATAGCTGAAATACACCCGGCCGCTGGTCGCGAAGTCGGGTGCCGGCACCACGTCCATCAACCCGCCCTGCCCCGCCGAATCGACCGGAATCGTCGCCACCACCTGTCGCTGCCGGCCATCGGCGCTCAGCAGCAGCATCTGTCCGGCCTTTTCGGTCACGAGGATGCGGCCGTCGGGCAGGAATGCCAGTGCCCATGGCGATTCGAGATCGGCGACGGGCTGAACCACGAACGGCTTGCCTGCCTGCGTCGGGGCCGGGGCGGGCACGGTCGTCGCGGCGGGGGCGGGGCTGGCCGGCCCCGGCTGCGCCTCCAGTTCGCCGCCGGAATTACAGGCCGCGAGCAACGCGATGGCGGGAATCAGCGAACGGAACGGAGACATTGGCGGCCCTCATGCGACGGTATCGACAGGATAACCGGCCAACGCACGGGGTTGCGGCATGCTCCCGTTCCCTCTTGCCGGGACATGCGATTTTACCTATATGCCGGTTGCTTCCTCGACATCGTCAACGTGCCGGGGCCGGTTCCATCAGGGACCGGCAGCGAAGCGACGTAACCTGTGGAGACGGCATGGCGAATATCGCCGAACTGACGCGACTGATCGAACCGGAGGCGAAGGCGTTGGGCTTCGCCCTCGTGCGCATCAAGATGTTCGGCGGCAAGTCCGACCCGACGCTGCAGGTGATGGCCGAGCGGCCCGATACCCGCCAGCTCACGATCGACGATTGCGCCGAACTCTCGCGCCGCATCTCGGACCTGATGGACGAGAACGACCCGATCGAGGAAGCGTACCGGCTGGAGGTATCGTCGCCCGGCATCGACCGCCCGCTGACGCGCCTCGCCGATTTCGACGACTGGAAGGGATTCGAGGCGCGTGTGACGCTCGACGCGCCGATCGACAGTCGCAAGCAATTGACCGGCATCCTGATCGGCACCGAGGGCGACAACATCACGATCGACGTGCGCAAGCACAAGACGATGACCGTGCCCTTCGCCGCTATCATCGATGCCAAGCTCGTCATCACCGACGCGCTGCTGAAGGCGACGGCCCCGCTCTCTGTCGACGGTGCCGAGGAATATGAAGACGAACCGGCCGACGACGATGCGGCCGATCAAGAAGGACTGAACTGACATGGCCACCGCCGTCACCGCCAATCGCGCGGAACTGATCGCGATCGCGAATTCGGTCGCTTCCGAAAAGATGATCGACAAGGGCATCGTGATCGAGGCGATGGAGGACGCGATCCAGCGCGCCGCCAAGACCCGCTACGGTTCCGAGAACGACATCCGCGCCAAGCTTGACGCGACGACCGGCGACCTGCGCCTGTGGCGCGTGCTCGAAGTCGTCGAGTTGGTCGACGATCACTTCAAGCAGATCGGCGTCGCCGACGCGCAGAAGCTGCAAAAGGGTGCCGTGCTCGGCGACTATATCGTCGATCCGCTGCCCCCGATCGAATTCGGTCGCATCCAGGCGCAGGCATCGAAGCAGGTCATCCTGCAAAAAGTCCGCGACGCCGAACGCGAACGCCAGTTCGAGGAGTTTAAGGACCGCCAGAGCGAGATCATCACCGGCGTCGTCAAGCGCGTCGAATTTGGTCACGTCGTCGTCGATCTCGGCCGTGCTGAAGGCGTCATCCGCCGCGACCAGCAGATTCCGCGCGAAGCGGTCCGCGTCGGGGATCGCGTCCGCTCGCTGATCCTGAACGTGCGCCGCGAGAATCGCGGGCCGCAGATCTTCCTGTCCCGCGCGCACCCCGACTTCATGAAGAAGCTGTTCGCGCAGGAAGTCCCCGAAATCTACGACGGCATCATCGAGATCAAGGCTGCGGCACGCGATCCCGGCTCGCGCGCCAAGATCGGCGTCATCAGCCACGACGGCTCGATCGATCCGGTCGGTGCCTGCGTCGGCATGAAGGGCAGCCGCGTGCAGGCCGTCGTGCAGGAGATGCAGGGTGAGAAGATCGACATCATCCCGTGGTCGCCCGACACCGCGACGTTCGTCGTCAACGCGCTTCAGCCCGCCAACGTCGCGCGCGTGGTGCTCGACGAGGAAGAGGACCGGATCGAGGTCGTCGTCCCCGACGATCAGCTCAGCCTCGCCATCGGCCGTCGCGGCCAGAACGTGCGTCTCGCCAGCCAGTTGACCGGCAAGGCGATCGACATTCTGACCGAGGCCGATGCGTCGGAGAAGCGCCAGAAGGAATTCATCGAACGCTCGGGCATGTTCGAGCGCGAACTGGACGTCGACGAGACGCTGGCGCAGCTTCTGGTCGCCGAAGGCTTCGGCGAACTGGAAGAAGTCGCCTATGTCGAGATCGAGGAACTGGCCGGCATCGAGGGCTTCGACGAGGATCTCGCGCAGGAGCTGCAAAGCCGGGCGCAGGAAGCGATCGAACGCCGCGAACAGGCCGCCCGCGAGGAGCGCACCACCCTCGGCGTCGAGGACGATCTGGCGGAGCTGCCGTATCTGACCGAAGCGATGCTGGTCACGCTCGGCAAGGCGGGCATCAAGACGCTCGACGACCTCGCCGATCTCGCGACCGACGAACTGGTCGAGAAGAAGAAGGCCGAACCGCGCCGTCGTGGTGACGATGCGCCGAAGCGCGAGGCGCCGAAGGGCGGCATTCTCGCCGAATATGGCCTGAGCGACGAACAGGGTAACGAGATCATCATGGCCGCACGCGCGCATTGGTTCGCCGATGACGCCGCCCCGGCCGAGACTTCGGAGGACGCAGTTGCGGACTCCGAACAATGATACCGCGCGGCTGACCGAAGGCCCCGAGCGTAGCTGTATCCTGTCGCGCGAGCATGGCTCACGCGACGGGCTGGTGCGACTCGCCCTGTCGCCTGACGGCGATGTACTGCCCGATGTGCGTGCCAAGGCCCCCGGGCGTGGTGCGTGGATCGGCGTGGATCGCAAGACGCTGGAAACCGCGATCGCCAAGGGGCGGTTGCGTGGGAGCCTGGCGCGCGCGTTCAAGGGCGCGGCGCTGACGATTCCCGACGACCTGCCTGAACGGATCGAGGAGGCGCTGCGGCGCCACGCGCTCGACCGGCTGGGGCTGGAGGCCAAGTCCGGCTTCGTCGTGGTCGGCGGCACCGCGATCGACAAGGCGGCGCGCCAAGGCAAGCTCCATGCGCTGTATCATGCGTCCGATGCCGCCGCCGATGGTGCCGGCAAACTGGCGCAGGCATGGCGTGTCGGCACCGACGACGAAGGTTCTGGTCGCAGGGGATTGGCATTGCCGGTCACGCGCACCATATTGTCGTTGGCGCTTGGGCGCGAAAATGTGGTACATGTCGGCCTGACCGACGCACGGGCGGCACAGCGAGCCAATGACGCGCTGTCCCGCTGGCTGCACTTTATCGGACCCGAACCTATCCCTACGCCTTGCGAAAGCGTTTCGCAGGGCGCATCGACGGCGCAATCTGCCGGCATTTCTGATGCCGGCCATATTGGCCTCGACCAATTGAAGCAGGAACCTGAGTAACCGGATGAGCGACATCGACAACGACAAGCCGAAGCTGGGCACCCGTCAGCCGCTCGGCGTCAAGCGCACCGTTGAGACCGGCAAGGTGAAGCAGAGCTTCAGCCATGGCCGCTCCAACACGGTGGTCGTGGAGGTGAAGCGCCGCCGCGAACTCCGCCGCCCGGGTGAGGAACAGGGTGCCGAACAGGCTGCCCCCGCCCCGACTCCGGCCGTCGCCGCCACGGCGCGTCCGGCACCGGTCGCACCGCCGCCCCGCCCGGCGGCGAGCAACGCCGGCCTTTCGCGCCACGAGCTGCAGGCCAAGCTGCTGCGCGAGGCGGAGGAAGCCCGCATGAACGCCGCCGAGGAACATCGGCGTCGCGACGAGCGGATCGCCCGCGAAGCGGTGGAAACCGAACGCCTGCGCGTCGAGGAAAAGGCGCGTGCCGCCGCCGAGCCCAAGGCCGAACCTGCACCCGCACCCGAGCCGGAAGCTGCACCCGCGCCCGCCCCGGAACCAGCGCCCGCGCCTGTTCCGGTTGCAGAGCCGACTTCGGCACCCGTATCGACGCCTGCGCCGACACCGGCACCGGCACCGGTCGTGGAAACCCCTGCACCTGCTCCGGTCGCGGAAACTCCCGCACCTGCCCCGGCCCCCACGCCTGCGCCGGCCCCGGCACCTGCCCCGGTCGCAGCGAAGCCTGCCCAGGCTCCGCTGCGCGCTGCCCCGCCGCGTCCGGCTCCCGCGCCGGCCCCGCAGCCGATCGTTCTGACCGCCGACCCCAATCGGCCGGCCCCGCGCCGCTTCACCCCGGTGCAGCGCCCGGAGATTCCCAAGCCGCAGCCCAAGCCCGAGCCGGCCCCCGCGCCTGCTCAGGCTGCTGCTGCCACGGCCGCTACTCCGGCACGCCCTGCCGCGGCCGGCGCGACCGCGCTGCGTTCCGCTCCGTCGGGCACCGGTCAGGCGACCCCGCGTCGCAACGAACCGGCACGGCCCGCGCCGTCGCGCGACCGCAAGGGCGACGATCGCCGCCAGTCGGGCAAGCTCACCGTTACCCGCGCGCTGGGCGACGACGGTGCGCGCTCGCGCAGCCTCGCCGCGCTCAAGCGTGCCCGTGAAAAGGAGAAGCGTGGCTTCGGTGGTCCGCGTGAACCGCAGATCAAGCAGGTTCGCGACGTTCAGGTGCCTGAAACGATCACGGTGCAGGAACTCGCCAACCGCATGGCCGAAAAGGGTGCCGATCTGGTCAAGACGCTCTTCAAGATGGGTTCGCCCGTCACGATGACGCAGACGATCGATCAGGACACCGCCGAACTGCTCGTCACCGAATTCGGCCACAACATCGTTCGCGTGAGCGATGCCGATGTCGACCTGGCGCTCGACACGACCGAGGATCTGGCCGAAACGCTTCAGTCGCGTCCGCCGGTCGTGACGATCATGGGCCATGTCGACCACGGCAAGACCTCGCTGCTCGACGCGCTGCGCGGCACCGACGTGGTACGCGGCGAAGCCGGCGGCATCACCCAGCATATCGGCGCCTATCAGGTGACGATGAAGGACAAGTCGCGGATCACCTTCCTCGACACGCCTGGCCACGAAGCGTTCAGCGAAATGCGCGCGCGCGGTGCCGACGTGACCGACATCGTGATCCTCGCGGTCGCCGCCGACGACGGGCTGATGCCGCAGACGATCGAGGCGATCCATCACACCCGCGCCGCCGGCAAGCCGATGATCGTCGCGATCAACAAGGTCGACAAGCACGAGGCGAACCCGCAGCGCATCCGCGAACGCCTGCTCGAACATGACGTGCAGGTCGAGGAAATGGGCGGCGAGACGCAGGACGTCGAAGTCTCGGCGCTCAAGAAGACCGGCCTCGAGCAACTGATCGAGAAGATCCAGCTCCAGGCCGAACTGCTCGAGTTGCAGGCCAACCCCGATCGCCCGGCGGAAGCCAGCGTGATCGAGGCGAAGCTCGACAAGGGCCGTGGTCCGGTGGCGACCGTGCTGGTCCGGCGCGGCACGCTGCGGGTCGGCGACGTGTTCGTCTGCGGCGCGGAAAGCGGCAAGGTCCGTGCGCTGATCGACGACAAGGGCCGTCAGGTGAAGGAAGCCGGTCCGTCGACTCCGGTCGAGGTGCTGGGCATGTCGGGCGTGCCGATGGCGGGCGATCCGCTGCAGGTGGTCGAGAGCGAGGCGCGTGCCCGCGAGGTCGCCGAATATCGTCAGGGCGTGCTGCTCCACAAGCGCACCACCCAGGCGCCGGCCAGCCTCGAGAGCATGTTCTCGGCGCTCAAGTCGAAGCAGGCGATCGAATATCCGCTGGTGGTCAAGGCCGATACCCAGGGGTCGGTCGAAGCGATCGTCGGGGCGCTCAACAAGATCTCGACCGACGATATTCGGGTGCGCATCCTGCATTCGGGCGTCGGCGGCATCACCGAGAGCGACGTGACGCTGGCAGCGGCATCGGGGGCGCCGATCATCGGCTTCAACACCCGTCCCAACGCCAAGGCGCGCGAGATCGCCGAGCGGAACAAGGTGGCGTTCAAATATTACGACGTCATTTACACGCTGACCGACGAGATTCGTGCGGGCATGGCGGGTACGCTCGGGCCGGAAGCGTTCGAGACGGTCGTCGGCCGCGCCGAAATCCGCGAGGTCTTCTCGGCGGGCAAACATGGTCGGGCCGCCGGTCTGCTGGTCGTCGAAGGGATCATCCGCAAGGCGCTCAAGGCACGCATCACGCGCAACGATGTCATCATCTATCAGGGTGAAATCGCATCGCTGCGTCGCTTCAAGGACGATGTCCCCGAAGTGCGCGCAGGGCTCGAATGCGGTGTCACGTTCACGCAGAACTTCACCGACATCAAGGCGGGCGACTACCTCGAAACCTATGAAGTCGAACTGCGCGACCGTACGCTGTGAGTGAAGGGCGGCAGGGGGCGACCCTTGCCGCCATGCTCTGGCCCAGGCTCCGCTGGTGCGGCGTCTGGGTGGTCGGCGGGGCGGCGGCATTGTTCGTCGCCAATCTGTTCGGTGGCCGAGCGATGCTCGTCGCGGTCGGTCTGCTCGGCGGTTGCTGGCTCCTGCTGGCCCTCGATGGCGTGCGGACCGGCTGGCGCTGGCGCGGAATCGGCATTCCGGCGTTGCTGCTGGTCCTGTTACCGGTCGTCGCGGTCCCCTTCGCGGGCTTTGCCGGCGGGCGGGTGCTCTACTGGTCGCATGTCGCACCGTCGTGGTGGTCGCTTCGCTCGCATGGCCCGGCCTTCGATGCGGCGCTTGCGGGCGGCGAATTACCTCCCGGCGCTGTTGCGGTCGACCGCGATGGCAACCGGACCGCCTTCCGCACCATCGGTGATCCTTCGGCGCACTGGGCGGGGATCGTTCATGATCCGACCGATCGCCTGACCGCCGCGCGCGGCTGGAACGGCGGACCGGTCGGGCGCGATATTGCCGCCATGTTCGGCAGCACCACCATCTGGTGCCAGCGACTCGACAGTCACTGGTTCCACTGTCAATTCGGTTGAGCCATGTCAGACACCACCCCCGAAACCCGCTCCGTCCGCTTGTTGCGCGTCGGCGAACAGGTCCGCCACATCCTCGCAGAAATTCTCGCGCGGGGCGATGTGCATGACGACGTGCTCGAAAAACACTTCGTCTCCGTCACCGAAGTGCGCATGTCGCCCGATCTGCGCCATGCGACGGTGTTCGTGAAACCGTTTCTCGGCAAGGATGAGGGCGTCGTGCTGAAGGCGCTGCGCACCAACACCGCCTATCTCCAGTCGGAGGTCGCGCGGCGGGTGAACCTGAAATATGCCGCCAAGCTCAAGTTCCTGATCGACGAAAGCTTCGACGAAGGCGGTCGCATCGACCAATTGCTGCGCGATCCCAAGGTCGCGCGCGATCTGGAACCGGGCGACGCAGAGGACTGAGTGGCCAAGCTTTACTTCTATTATGCGTCGATGAACGCGGGCAAATCGACCACGCTGCTGCAAGCCGACTTCAACTATCGCGAACGCGGGTTGACGACGATGCTGTTTACCGCCGCGATCGACACGCGCGAGGGGATGGGCGTCATCGGCTCGCGCATCGGCCTGTCGGCCCCCGCCATCCCGTTCGATACCGCGAGCGACCTGTTCGCCGCGCTCAGTGAAACGCCGGTCGATTGCGTGCTGATCGACGAGGCGCAGTTCCTGACCGGTGCTCAAGTTGATCAACTGGCGGCGGTGGCCGACGATCTGAACGTGCCGGTGCTCGCCTATGGCCTGCGTACCGACTTTCTTGGACAGTTGTTCCCCGGATCGGCGCGGTTGCTGGCGATCGCCGATGCGCTGGTCGAACTGAAATCGGTGTGCGACTGCGGACGCAAGGCGACGATGAACCTGCGCGTCGATGCGACCGGCCACGCGGTCCGTGAAGGGCAGCAAACCGAGATCGGCGGCAACGACCGCTATGTGGCGCTGTGCCGCCGTCATTTTTGCGAGGCGATGCGGGACTGATGCACGGCTGGATCATCATCGACAAGCCGGTGGGCCCGGGCTCGACGCAGGTCGTCTCGGCGGTCAAGCGCGCGCTGCGCCATGGCGGCTATGGCAAGTACAAGGTGGGCCACGGCGGCACGCTCGATCCGCTAGCCTCGGGCGTGCTGCCGGTCGCGGTCGGCGAAGCGACGAAGCTGGCTGGGCGGATGCTCGATGCGTCCAAGACCTACGACTTCACGATCCGCTTCGGATCGCAGACCGATACGCTGGATCTGGAGGGCAAGGTGATCGCCGAATCGCCGGTCCGCCCGACCCGCGCCGCGATCGAGAATGTGCTGGCGCGCTTCACCGGACCGATCGAACAGGTGCCGCCCGCCTATTCGGCGCTGAAGGTCGATGGCGAACGCGCCTACGACCTAGCGCGCAAGGGCGAGGAGGTGGTGCTCGCCACGCGGGCGGTGACGATTCACGACCTGCAAATCGTGGCGGCCGATGGCGATCCGCTCGAAGACGTCACCCTTACCGCCTATGTCTCCAAGGGCACCTATATCCGCAGCCTTGCCCGCGACATCGCGCTCGCGCTCGGCAGCGTCGGCCATGTCACGATGCTGCGCCGGACGAAGGCCGGGCCGTTCACGCTGGAATCGGCCATTTCGCTGGACAAACTGGCCGAAATGGGTCAGGGGCGCACGCTTGAAGAAACGCTCCTGCCACTGGGGGTGGGGCTGGACGACATCCCGGCTCTATCGCTGGACGCCGATCAGGCAGGGCGGCTCCGTCAGGGGCTTCGCTTGATCGGTTTCGCTGCGGCCGACGGTCTGGGCTTTGCGACGCTGGACGATGTACCGGTGGCGCTGGTCGAAACCCTCGCCGGGGAAACCCGGGTCGTGCGCGGCTTCAACCTCGCATAGAAAGGATCTACGATGTCGATCACTCCCGAAAACCGTCAGGCACTGATTCAGGAACATGGCCGCGCCGAAGGCGATACCGGCAGCCCTGAAGTACAGGTCGCGATCCTGACGACGCGCATCCAGAATCTGACCGAACACTTCAAGACCCATGCGAAGGACAATCATTCGCGTCGCGGTCTGCTGATGCTGGTCAACAAGCGGCGTTCGCTGCTCGACTATCTGAAGAAGAAGGACGCGGAGCGCTACAGCGCGCTGATCGCGAAGCTCGGCCTTCGGAAGTAACGGACAAGGGCGGCCCCCACGGGCCGCCCTTTTTCCATGACCACGGTCGCACGACCGTGCGTGAGATTCCCCGGAAAACGGGGTATGGGCTTTGTGACCGGTTGACCGGCCAAGCCGTCCCGCCGCAATCCGGCGATGCGGGACACCGGGCCGAAACGGCCTGATCCAAGGGGTGGAGGTTCCACCCAAGCTGCCCCGGCGCGCATCTGGCCGCCGGACGCGAAGGAAACGATATGTTCGATATCAAGAAAAGCACCATGGACCTGGGTGGCAAGACGCTCACCCTCGAAACGGGCCGCGTCGCGCGGCAGGCGGACGGCGCGGTCATCGCGACGCTCGGCGAAACCGTGGTGCTGTGCGCGGTCACCGCCGCACGCTCGGTGAAGGAAGGGCAGGACTTCTTCCCGCTGACCGTCCATTATCAGGAAAAATATTCGGCGGCGGGCCGTATCCCCGGCGGCTTCTTCAAGCGCGAGCGCGGTGCGACCGAGAAGGAAACGCTGACCAGCCGCCTGATCGACCGTCCGATCCGCCCGTTGTTCCCGGAAGGGTTCTACAACGAGATCAACGTGATCTGTCAGGTGCTGTCGTATGACGGCGAGAACGAGCCGGACATCGTCGCGATGATCGCGGCGTCGGCGGCGCTGACCATCTCGGGCGTGCCGTTCATGGGCCCGATCGGCGCGGCGCGCGTCGGCTATGTCGATGGCGAGTACGTCCTGAACCCGACGCTGGAGCAGGTGAAGGCGGGCGATCTCGACCTCGTCGTCGCCGCCACCGGCAATGCGGTGATGATGGTCGAATCCGAAGCCAAGGAGCTGTCGGAAGAGATCATGCTCGGCGCGGTCGTGTTCGCGCATGATGCGTCGAAGAAGATCGTGAACTGCATCATCGATCTGGCCGAACAGGCCGCCAAGGAGCCGTGGGAACTGGCCCCGGTCGCCGACCAGTCGGCCGCCAAGAAGAAGCTGAAGACGCTGATCGGCAAGGACCTTGCCGCAGCCTACAAGCTGACCGACAAGCAGGCGCGCCAGAACGCGATCAACGACGCGCGCACCAAGGCACGCGAAGCCTTCGCCGACCTGAAGGAAAGCGATCCGGCGCAATATCTCGGCACGCTCAAGCTCGTGAAGAAGCTCGAAGCCGAGATCGTTCGCACCGCCATCCTGAAGGACGGCCGCCGCATCGACGGTCGCGACACCCGCACGGTCCGCCCGATCGAGGCGATGGTCCACTTCCTGCCGCGCGCGCACGGTTCGGCGCTGTTCACCCGCGGCGAGACGCAGGCGATCTGCACGACCACGCTCGGCACCAAGGACGCCGAGCAGATGATCGACGGGCTGAACGGCCTGCACTATGAAAACTTCATGCTGCACTACAACTTCCCGCCCTATTCGGTCGGGGAAGTCGGCCGCTTCGGTGCGCCGGGCCGTCGCGAAGTCGGCCATGGCAAGCTGGCGTGGCGCGCGCTGCACCCGGTGCTGCCGTCGAAGGAAGAGTTTCCCTACACCATCCGCGTCCTGTCGGACATCACCGAGTCGAACGGCTCGTCGTCGATGGCGACGGTCTGCGGCGGTTCGCTGTCGATGATGGACGCGGGCGTGCCGCTCAAGCGTCCGGTGTCGGGCATCGCCATGGGCCTGATCCTCGAAGGCAAGGACTATGCCGTCATCAGCGATATCCTCGGTGACGAGGATCATCTGGGCGACATGGACTTCAAGGTCGCCGGCACCAGCGAGGGCATCACCTCGCTCCAGATGGACATCAAGATCGCCGGTATCACCGAAGAGATCATGAAGGTCGCGCTGGCACAGGCCAATGAAGGCCGCGCGCACATCCTCGGCGAAATGGCCAAGGCGCTGGGCGAAACCCGCGGCGAGCTGTCGGCGCATGCCCCGCGCATCGAAACCTTCACGATCGACAAGTCGAAGATCCGTGAAGTGATTGGCACCGGCGGCAAGGTGATCCGCGAGATCGTCGCCACCACCGGCGCGAAAGTCGACATCGATGACGAGGGCGTCATCAAGGTGTCGTCGTCCGATCCGGCGCAGATCGAAGCCGCGATCAACTGGATCAAGGGGCTGGTTGAAGAGGCCGAGGTCGGCAAGATCTACAACGGCAAGGTCGTCAACCTCGTCGATTTCGGTGCGTTCGTGAACTTCATGGGCGGCAAGGACGGCCTCGTCCACGTCAGCGAAATCCGCAACGAACGGACTGAGAAGGTTTCCGACGTCCTGTCCGAAGGGCAGGAAGTGAAGGTCAAGGTTCTCGAAGTCGATCCGCGCGGCAAGGTTCGCCTGTCGATGCGCGTCGTCGATCAGGAAACCGGTGCCGAGCTGGAAGACAGCCGCCCGGCGCGCGAACCGCGCGAGCGCGGTGAGCGTGGTCCGCGCGGCGACCGTGGCCCCCGCGAGGGTGGCGATCGCGGCCCGCGCGAAGGCGGTGATCGCGGTCCGCGTCGCGACGGCGGCGACCGTGGCCCGCGCCGCGACCGTGGCCCGCGTCGCGAGGAATCGAAGGACGACGGCGGCAACGCCGGCCTGCCTTCGTTCATCACCGACAACTAAGACGTCGACCTGACGCAAGAAGGGGGGCCTGCGGCGACGCAGGCTCCCCTTTTTCGTTGCAGCGGATCAGGCTTCGGCGAGTTCGGCCTTGGCGTTGACCTTGTGCTCGGCCATCGCCGTCAGCTTCTCGTCGGTCGCGCGTTCCTCGGCGAGCGTCTCGGCGAGCAGGCTGGCAAGGTCCTCGCGGCCCAGTTGCCGCGCCCATGCGATCAACGTGCCGTAGCGGGTGATCTCATAATGCTCGACCGCCTGCGCCGAGGCGATCAGCGCCGCGTCCAGCACCTTCTTGTCGGCGATCTCGCCGGCGACCTCGTTCGCTTCCTTGATGATACCGTCGATCGCCGGGCAGGTGACGGCCTTCTTGGTCGCGCCGTGCAGTTCGAACACTTGGTCCAGCCGGCGGATCTGCCCCTCGGTTTCCGCCAGATGCCGCTCGAACCCGGCCTTCAGCTCGGGATCGGTCGCCTTTTCGGTCATCTTGGGCAGCGCCTTGAGAATCTGGTTCTCGGCGTAATAAATGTCCTGCAATTGATGGACGAACAGGTCGTCGAGCGTGGCGATGTCCTTGGAAAACAGGCCCATGACAGGTTCCTTCGCTTGTGGGGTAATGCCCCCTCAACGATGCGACGGCCTGCTGGTTGCCTGTTCGTGCATCAGCCGCCGCGACAGGCGAGCGCTGCGACGACATCCTCCAGCCGGGCGGGGTCGCCGAGCGCGATGACCTCGCCGATGCTGCCGGCATGGAGCGGATCGCCCGCCCAGTCGCTCATCGTGCCGCCGGCGCCTTCGACGACGGGCACCAGCGCGGCGAAGTCGTGGAGCTTCAACCCCGCCTCGACCACCAGATCGATATGGCCCGAGGCGAGCGTGCCATAGGAATAACAGTCGCCCCCCAGCACGGTCGAGCGGACCTTCGCCTCGACATGCTCGAAGCCGTGCAACTGCCCGTCATCGAACAGTGCCGGGCTGGTAGTGGCGAGTAGCGCATCGGCGAGCGTCCGGCACCGGCGGGTCTGCGCCGGGCGACCGTTGAAGGTCGTGCCGCGGCCGACCGCGCCTAGCCAGCGTTCGGCGATGATCGGCTGGTCGATAATGCCGAGGACCGGCCAGCCGTCCTCGACCAGCGCGATCAGCGTACCGAAGATCGGCCGGCCGGCGATGAACGAGCGGGTGCCGTCGATCGGGTCGAGCACCCAGTTGCGCCCACTGCTGCCTTCGCGGACACCATATTCCTCGCCTTGTATGCCGTCAGACGGCCGTTCGCGTTCGATGATCGCGCGCATCGCTGCCTCCGCCTCGCGGTCGGCCAGCGTCACCGGGGAAGCGTCGTCCTTGATCTCCAGCCCGAACTCGGCACGGAAGCGCGGGCGGATCGCCGCGCCCGCCGCATCGGCAAGTTTCATCGCGAGGGCGAGGTCGGCGGCGGTGACGGGCATGCGGGACCTTTTCGGCAGCGTGGATCGCCCCCGAATAGGCGGGGTGACGGCCAAAGCGCAAAGGATACTCGCAGCGGTCGCAAATCGCTGCCACACCCGCCTCATGCTGTTCCTCGCCCTGCTCGCCGCCGCCCCGCCGCAAATCCGCATCGTCGCCGAACCGCCGGCATCGATCGCGGCGGCAAGCGAGGGCGTCACCGTCTTCGCGCTGAACGAAGGTGATGCCGCCACCGATACGGTTCCGGTGCCGATCGACGTGGTAGCGGCCGACGGCACCTCGCTGCGCATCATGCCGGAGAACGACGCGGCGGTATCCGTCCCGGCTGGTGGGTTCCGCCGGCTGCGCTACCGGACCGTCACCGCGCCACCGCCGCCGGCCCGCGAAACGGTGGTCGCGACCGCTGACGGCACCGTGTCGGGTTTCCTCGACCGGTTCGAACCGCATGAACCGATCTATGGCGTGTTCGGCTTCGGATCGGACGGGGCGAAGCTGCAATTCAGCCTCGCCGTGCGACCGTTCGACGGCGCGGGGGTGCTGGACGGTGTGCGGGTTGCATGGACGCAGACGATGTTCTGGGCGATCGACCAGTCGTCGGGGCCGTTCCGCAGCACGAACTACAGCCCCGAAGTCTATTACCAGCGCAGCATTGCGCCGCGCTTGGTGGCGGCGGGCGGCTATGCCCATGATTCGAACGGGCGCGGCGACGTGGGGTCGATCGACGTGAACCGTCTTTACCTTGCCGCCAGCTATGCTTTGCCGCTTGGCGACGACTGGCAGGTCGAGGTCGCGCCGAAGCTGTGGAGCTATGTCGGCACCGGCTACCGCGATCTCGATCGCTATTGGGGCAACTGGTCGCTGGGCGCGGCGATCGGGCAGCGCGACGGGCTGAAACTCGCCGCAAGGCTACGCAATCCGCTGGGCGTCCGGCGCGCGGGCGAGGCGCAACTTTCCTATCCGCTCGCCCGGATCGGCGGCGGCACCGCGCTCTATCTCTTCGGGCAGGCGTTCAGCGGCTATGGCGAGGCGATCGACGACTATCGGCTGCGCACCACGACCGCGCGTATCGGCGTCAGCTTCACCCGCTAGGGACAGGATGGCACCGCCTTGCGAAGCTGCTAGGCTGTGCGCCAATCGTCACTCCCCAAGGATCTGATCCGATGCGTATCGCCCTGATTGCCGCCGCCCTGTGCCTGCCCTTCGCCGCGCCGCTGTCGGCCGCGCTCGCGCCGGGAGCGAAGGCTCCCGATTTCACCACCCGTGCAGCAATCGCCGGGCGGGCGTTCACGCTCAACCTGCGCTCGCAACTGCGCAAGGGTCCGGTGGTGCTGTACTTTTTCCCCGCCGCCTTCACCGGCGGCTGCAATGCGGAAGCAAAGGCGTTCGCCGATGCGGTCGATCAGTTCAAGGCGGCGGGGGCGACCGTCATCGGCATGTCGGCCGATCCGATCGACAAGTTGCAGACGTTCAGCACCCAGCATTGCGCCGGCCGCTTCGCCGTCGCCGCCGCATCGCCCGCCACGATCCGTGGCTTCGACGTGGCGCTGTCGCGTCCCGCCACCGGCGGACAGCCCGCCCGCGTGATGACGACGCGCACCAGCTATGTCATCGGCCGCGACGGGCGGATCGCCTTCGTCCATTCCGACATGAACCCGGCCGATCACGTCCGCACCACGCTGACGGCGGTACAGGGCCTCGGCCAACGGTGATCGGTTCGTCTGCGAAACGGACCTTCCCAAAAGGTTAACGGCGCGGCAACCTGATTTTAGCGGTCGCTCGCTACCCCCTGCCGCTCAACCTTTGACCGGCAGGGAGACGGCGCTTGTTCATGGACCGACAGATCGAAAGCGCGCCGGACGCCACGGCCGATGGTCTGTTTCAGGCAATCGGCCGCTTTCTGTTCGACCAGCGGCTGGAGCCGACGCCGGTCAACTACGGCTTCGCCTATCGCGTCCTCGGCGATCCGGCGGGGCCGCTGGCATATGCCGTGGCGACGCTGACCGATGGCGGGGTCCGGCTGACCAGCGACGAGGTGCTGACGCTCGGCGAACGGGTCGAGGCAGGGGATGTCGTCGGTCGCCGGATCAGCCCGCCCGACCGCCGCCTGTCGTTCCACGCCGAAACCGAACGACAGGTCGCGGGCTTCGAATCGATCATGCAGGGAATCGTCCACGAAACCCATGCCTTCGGTCGCGATCTCGCCGCGAGCGAGGATGCGTTGCGGCGGTCGCGCGAAACCCATCCCGACAGCGACCTGTTCCTCACCGAACTGGCGCGGATCACCGCGCAGATGCGCGAACGGGTCGACGTCGCCGAAGCCCGGCTGGCGCAGGCGACGCAGGAAGCGAGCGAGCTGCGGCGGCAACTCGCCCGCGCCCGCGACGATGCACGGCGCGATGCGCTGACCGGCCTGCCCAACCGCCGGGCGTTTGAGGAAGCGCTGGCCGTCACCACCGGCGATTCGTGCCATCTGGCGATCTGCGACGTCGATCATTTCAAGGCGATCAACGATCGCTACGGCCATCCGGTCGGCGACCGCGTGTTGAAGGCGATCGGCGCGACGCTCGCCCGCGCCTGCGAGGGGCATCTCGTCGCCCGCTATGGCGGGGAGGAATTCACCGTGCTGCTGAGCGACGTTTCCGCCGACGAAGCCTGTGCCCTCCTCCAAGCAGCCCGCAGCGCGGTCGCGGCGCGGCGCTATCGGTTGCGCGAGAACGACCAGTTGATCGAGGGCATCACCCTGTCGGCAGGGATCGTCACCTTGCGCGGGGACGAAAGCGCGTCGGATGCGCTGCGCCGCGCCGATGGCTATCTCTATGCGGCGAAGCAGGCCGGGCGCGACCGGACGGTCGGCGAATTCTGTCAGGGATCGGTGGAGATCACCTGACCGGAGCAGGGCGTGTCCGTCCTGTTCCGTTTCGCCGACCTTCAGCGCCGTGTCGTCGCGCCCGGTGCCGCCCGGCTGGTTTCCACGATCCTGTTCCCGATCGCGGCAGCGACCCTGCCCGTCGCCACCGTGCCGGCGGTCGCTTGGGGTCAGCGGGCGGCGGTCATTGCCTTGGCCACCGCTTCGGCGACCTTGATCCCGTCGACCGCCGCCGAAAGGATGCCGCCGGCATAGCCCGCCCCCTCGCCCGCCGGGAAGAGTCCGGCGGTGTTGACGCTCTGGAAATCCTCGCCCCGTCGGATGCGCACCGGCGACGAGGTCCGCGTCTCGACCCCGGTCAGCACCGCATCGGGATGGTCGTAGCCCGGGATCGTCCGCCCGAACACGACCAGCGCCTCGCGCATCGCCTTCACCACGAAATCGGGCAGTACCTCGGCCAGATCGGTCAGCGTCACGCCGGGGCGATAGGAGGGTACGACGCTGCGCAACGCCGTGGAGGGCCGTCCGGCGAGGAAGTCCCCCAGCAACTGCGCCGGCGCGCGATACCCGCCCCCGCCCGCGTCATAGGCCTTCGTTTCCAGCGCGCGTTGCAACGCGATGCCGGCAAGGGGGTGGCCCGGATAGTCGCGCATCGGATCGATGCCGACGACGATCCCCGAATTGGCATTGCGTTCGTTGCGCGAATATTGGCTCATGCCGTTGGTCGCGACCCGTCCCGGCTCGGAGGTGGCGGCGACCACCGTACCGCCGGGACACATGCAGAAGCTGTAGACGGTGCGCTGGTTGCTGCAATGATGCGATAGCGTATAGGCCGCCGCCCCCAGAACGGGATGGCCGGCGCACGGGCCGAAGCGCGCTTGATCGATCCAGCTTTGCGGATGTTCGATCCGCACGCCGACCGAAAACGGCTTCGCCTCCAGCATCACGCCGCGATCGTGGAGCATTTCGAACGTGTCGCGCGCGCTATGCCCCAGCGCCAGCACCACCGGCGCATCGACCGCCATCGTTTCCCCGGTTGACAGGTGCAGCGCTGCCAGCCGCCGCGTGCCATCACCCTGCGTTTCGATGGTCAGATCGTCGACCCGGTGGCCGAAACGATATTCGCCGCCGAGTGCCTCGACGGTCGCCCGCATCGATTCGACCATCTGGACCAGCCGGAACGTCCCGATGTGCGGATGCGCCTCGGTCAGAATTTCCGGCGGCGCCCCTGCCTTCACGAATTCGATCAGCACCTTGCGGCTGAGGTGGCGCGGGTCCTTGATCTGGCTCCACAGCTTGCCGTCGGAAAAGGTGCCCGCCCCGCCCTCGCCGAACTGCACGTTCGATTCGGGGTTCAGTTCGCTCCGCCGCCACAGGCCCCAGGTGTCCTGCGTGCGCTCGCGCACCACCTTGCCGCGATCGAGGATGATCGGGCGAAATCCCATCTGCGCGAGGATCAGCCCGGCGAACAGGCCGCACGGCCCGGCGCCCACGACGATCGGTCGCGGACCGGCATAGTCGGCGGGCATGGTGGTGACGAAGCGATAGCCGGTGTCGGGCGTCGGCCCGACCGTCCGGTCGCGGCGGGTGCGCCCCAGCACCTGCGCTTCGTTCTTCAGCGTCACGTCGACCGAATAGACGAGCTGAATATCGTCCTTGTCGCGCGCATCATGCGCCCGGCGGGCGATGGTATAGCGGATCAGGTCGCGCGGGGTGATCCGCAGCTTGTCGCGAATCGCGGCGACCAGCGCCTCTTCGGGATGATTGAGCGGCAGTTTCAGTTCGGTGATGCGCAGCATCGGCGCATTTAAACGCGGTCGCCGGCGAAGGGAACCGCCTTGGCGTGCCGCGGCGATGACGATAGGCCATGGCGCATGACGCCGCTTTCCCGGATCGTGTTCGCCCTGTTCGTGCTGCTGATGGCGCCTGCCGCCCGGGCGCAGTCGGACCCCGTGGCCTATGCGCCCCGGCTAGACCGCGCGGCGAACGAGCTGGGCACGGTCGATGGATTGCTCGACACCCGCCCCGAACGCGATGCCCGCGCTACCTTGCGAACCCGTGCGCAGGTGGTCCGCAGCGACACGCTCGACGCCGCACAGCAGTCGCAGGCCGAACTGACCCGGATCGACGCGCGCCTCGCCCAACTGGGGCCTGCCGCGACCGGCGAGGACCCGGCGATCCGCAGCGAACGCGCCGCCTTGGCCCGCCAGCACGGCGTCCTCGATTCGGCGACCAAGCGCGCGCGGCTGCTCGCGGTCGAGGCGCAGCAACTGATCGACGAGATCAGCGCGGGCGAGGCCGCCGAATTCAGCCAGAAGCTGTTTGGCAAGGTATCCTCGCCGCTCACGCCGGCGTTCTGGAGCGCGATCCTCCACGCCGTACCGCGCGACCTGCACCGGTTGCAGCGCTTCGTCGCCGTCGAGGCCATGACGATCGGCCGGCCGGGGTTGCACCATCTGTGGCCGCTGCTGACCGGGCTGGCCGTCGCCATCGCGCTGCTGGGACCGGCGCGGCTGGCGATGGGGCGGGTCGGGCAACGCCTGCTGATCGAAGGCGCGCCGGGCCGCCGGGTCCGGCGATCCGCCAACGCGCTGTGGCGGGTGCTGGTCGGCACGCTCGCCCCGTTGCTGGCGACGGCGGCGGTAGTGGCGGGTGCGCGCTGGTCAGGGCTAGTCGCCGACCGCTGGGACGGACCGCTCGACGCATCGATCTTCGCGATCGGCTTCGCTAGCTTCGCCAGCGCGGTGCTCGGCGCGGTGCTGATGCGCGGCCAGCCGAGCTGGCGCGTCGCGCCGATCGGTAACGATGCCGCGAACCGGCTGCGCCCGTTCTCGTTCCTGCTCGCGATACTCGCGGCGGTCGCGGTAATGCTCGATTCGATCAATGCCGCGATCGGCGTCAGCGATGCGGCACGCACCGCGGCGCATGCGCTGCTGGCGCTGCTCCACCTGTCGCTCATCGCCGCCGCGCTGTTCGCGATCGGCCGGCTGCGCAGCACGCGCGACGACGGCACCGCTGCCCCCGCCGATACCGGGCGCGCCGCGATCGCGCTGGTCGCATGGGGCATCGTCGTGGTCGCGCTGCTGGCACTGGCGATCGGCTATATCGGCTTCGGCCTGTTCCTCGGGCAGATGGTCGCGTGGACCGTGGTGCTGGGCGGCGCGGTCTATCTGGCGCTCACTGCGATCGACGATGTCGCGACCTCGGCGTTCGATCGCGGCAGCCGGCTGGGGATCGCGCTGACGCGCGGGCTGGGGGTGCGCGGCGGTACCGTCGACCAGTTCGGCGTGCTGCTGTCGGGCGTGTTGCGGGTCCTGCTCGCGGTCGTCGCGCTCGGATTGTGGCTGCTGCCGTTCGGCGGCAGCGGCGTGGCGGACGTGTTCGCGCGGCTGGGCGATCTGGCGCGCGGGGTCGAGGTTGGCGGGGTCGCCATCTCGCCGGGTGCGATCCTGCGCAGCATCGTCGTGCTGGTCATCGGGCTGACGCTGGTGCGCGGCTTCATGCGCTGGCTGGAGGGGCGCTATCTTCCCGCCACCGATCTGGATGGCAGCGGGCGCAATTCGGTTAGCTTGGTAGCGCGCTATGTCGGCATCGCGCTGGCGGTCATCTGGGCGCTCGCCTCGCTCGGCATCGGGATCGAGCGGATCGCGCTGCTTCTCTCGGCGCTGTCGGTCGGCATCGGCTTCGGGCTTCAGGCGATCACCCAGAATTTCGTTTCCGGCCTGATCCTGCTCGCCGAACGACCGATCAAGATCGGCGACCTGATCCGCGTCGGCACCGACGAGGGCGACGTGAAGCGCATCAGCGTGCGATCGACCGAGATCACGCTCGCCGACCATTCGACGCTGATCGTCCCCAATTCCGAACTCATCACCAAAAGCGTGCTGAACAAGACGCTGGCGTCACCGCTCGGCCGCATCCAGATTCAGTTCTCGGTCCCGATCGGCACCGATGCGGCGCGGGTCCGTGCGATCGTCCTCGAAGCGTTCGCGCGCGAGGACGCGATCCTCACCGATCCGGCCCCAGCCGCCTTCATCGACTCGATCGTCGACGGGCGGATCGCGTTCAACTGTTTCGCGCATGTCGATTCGCCCCGCTCGGCCTATGGCGCGCGCAGCAACGTGCTGCTCGAACTGCTCGTCCGCTTTCCCGCCGAGGGGATCGAGATGGGCACGGTGCCGCAGCGGCTCGAACTGGTTTCGCCCTTGCCAGCACCGGCCGACGACCGCACAGGCACCCCATGATCCTGCTGACCGATCCGCCCGTCGACCTGCCCGTCCGCGAGGGCGCGGTGATGCGCACCCATGTGTTCCGCCCGGCGGCGCAAGGGCGCTTCCCCGGTGTCGTGCTCTATTCGGAAATCTATCAGGTGACGGCGCCGATCCGGCGGCTGGCGGCGTTCCTCGCCGGGCACGGCTATGTCGTGGCGGTGCCCGAGGTCTATCACGAATACGAAGCGCCGGGCACGGTGCTGGCCTATGATCCGGCGGGGACCGATCGCGGCAACGAACTGAAATTCGCCAAGCCCGTCGCCGCGTTCGACGCCGATGCAACGCGGGTGATCGACTGGCTGGAACGCCATCCCGCCTGCACCGGCGCGATCGGTGCCGCCGGCGTGTGTCTGGGCGGGCATCTCGCCTATCGCGCCGCGCTCGACCCCCGCGTGCGCGCCACCGCCTGTTTCTACCCGACCGACATTCATTCGGGCACGCTGGGCGAGGGCCGAAGCGACGACAGCCTCGCGCGTATCGGCGAGATCGCCGGCGACATCCTGTTCGTCTGGGGGCGGCAGGACCCGCACGTCTCCTTCGCCGGACGCCAGGCGATCCGCGAGGCACTGGAGAATGCCGGCACCCGCTACGAATGGCACGAGGTCAACGCCCAGCACGCCTTTCTGCGCGACGAGGGGCCGCGTTACGATCCGGCGCTGTTCGTGCAGGCGACGGCATGGATGCTCGCGCTGTTCCAGCGGGCGTTGCGCGACTGAGCCTTGCATGGACGCGGGCGGCGCGGCACCAAGCGGTGTCCGCTTCGTGGGAGATCGAGTGATGCGCCGTCTGGCCGCCCTGTTGTCCGCCGCCCTGCTCGCCACTCCCGCGCTGGCGCAAGGTCCGACCACCCCCGGTGGCCGGGAAGCGCTGTCGCTGCTGTCCCGGGGAATTGCGTTCCGCACCGTCGCCGGTCAGGGGCAGGTGCCGGTCTATGCCGCGTATCTGAAGGCGCAACTGGTCGCCGCCGGCCTCCCCGCCGACGCGATCGAATTCGTGGCCATGGGCGATACCGGCTATCTGGTGGCGCGCTATGCCGGGCGCGACCGGGCGGCCAAGCCGACCGTGCTGCTGGGGCATATGGATGTCGTTGCCGCCGATCCGGCCGACTGGACGCGCGATCCGTTTACCCCGGTGGTCGAGGGCGGCTATGTGTTCGGGCGCGGGTCGCTCGACAACAAGGGCGACGTCTCGATCCTCGTCGCGACGCTGATGCAGTTGAAGCGCGCCGGCTGGGTTCCGGCGCGCGATGTCGTGCTGTTGCTGACCGGCGACGAGGAAACGACGATGGCGACGACCCGCGCCGCCGCCGAACGGTTCAAGGATGCCGCGCTGGTGCTGAACGCCGATGCCGGCGGCGGCACGCTGAACGAGGCGGGCAAGCCGACCGTCTATGGCTTGCAGGCGGCCGAGAAAGTGTACGGCGACTTCCGCCTGACGATTACCGATGCCGGCGGCCATTCCAGCCGCCCGGGGCCGGTCAACGCCATCGCCCGACTGGCGGCGGCGGTCGGCCGGATCGCCGCCTATCGCTTCCCGCCCGAACAGAATGCGATCACCAAGGCGTATCTGGCAGGCAGCGCCGCCAACAACCCCGGCCCCACCGGCGACGCGATGCGCGCCTTCGCCGCCAACCCGAACGACACCGCCGCCGCCGATCTGCTGTCGTCGAAGCCCGAATTCGTCGGACAGGTCCGCACCACCTGCGTGCCCACGCAGTTCAACGGCGGGCATGCGCCCAACGCGCTGCCGCAGCGCGCGGTCGCCAACATCAACTGCCGCATCTTTCCCGGCACCTCGCGCGCGTCGATTCAGGCGAAGCTGACCAGCCTCATCGCCGATCCGGCGATTCGGATCGAGCTGATCGACAACGGCACGATCGAGGCGGGAGCCTCCCCGCTCGAACCGCGCGTGCTGGCGGCGGTGCGGGCGGCGGTGGCGAAGCGCGCGCCGGGCACGCCCGTCATCCCGGCGATGGAAGCGGGCGCGACCGATTCGATGCACTTTCGCGCGCGCGGCATCCCCGCGTTCGGCATCGGCAGCGTGTTCATGAAGCCATCGGACGAATTCGCCCATGGTCTGAACGAACGCCTGCCCGTCGCGTCGTTCGATGCCGGGGTCGCGTGGTGGGAATCGCTGCTCAGGGCGCTGGCGTGATCGGTCCTGCCGAGCGCAGATAGGCGATGACGTCGGCACGCCGCAGCGGGTCGGCGATCCCGCCGAACATCATCCGCGTCCCCGGCACCATCGCGACGGGGTTCGCCAGCCAGCGGTCCATCGTCGCCGCGTCCCATCGTCCGCCATGGTCGATCAGCGCCTGACTATAGCCGAAGCGCGGATCGGCGGCGACGGCGCGTCCCATGATGCCGTACAGATTGGGACCGGCGAGCGCCTGCCCACCCTGTCCGATCGTATGGCACTGGCCGCATTGCCCGAAGGCGCGTTTGCCGGCATCGACGCTGGCGACGCGCAGCAGCGCGTCGAGCGAGGGGTTCGGCCCCGCCGCGCGCAATCGGGCCGCGCGGTCGTCGTCACCACCGCCGCAACCCGCCAACAGCACCGCCAGCGCGAACATCACCGCCGCTCTCATCGATCGCGCCGCACCGTTTCCCACGCCACCCGCTGCAACGCGACCGCCGTCTGCGGCGACAACCCCAGATCGCGCGCGGCGCGCTCGTCTGCCCCTAGCTTGCGCACGTCATGGCCCGTCACCTGTCCGAAGATCGTCAGCGCCTCGAGATAATAGCCCTCGGTGCTGCCGTGATAGTGATCGTTGCCCCACAAGCCGATCTTGCCCGGATCGATCCCGTCATAGGGGTTGGCGTCGGCAAGGCCGGCGGCGATCGCGCGGTTCCACGCCAGCCCGACCGGCACGACGCGGCGGACGCCCGGTGCCTGCCGCTTCGCCGTCCGGTTCGCCCTCGCCAGGTCCTCGGCCATCGTCGCGATCGGCTTGCCCGACCACGGGCTGCCGGGGCGGTAGGTCAGATCGGCGCGCGACCATGTGCTGACCAGCCGCACATCGGCCCGGGGGTTGCGCGCCCGGATCAGCGCCGCGAGCCGCGCGGCGGCGGCGGCATGGCGCGTCGGATCGCCCGGCCGCTGCGCATCGAGCGTCGAATAACCCTGCAACAGCACCACGTCCCATCGCCGGTCGATCTGCGCGCGTTTGTTGGCGGCGTGATACGCCAGGTCCTTGCCCGGCGACGTTTCGAGAGACACCTGCCACTCCAGCCCGGCCTGTTCGGCGAAGCTGCGGAACAACGCGGGCACACCGCCGATCCCCTCGCCGTTCAGGTCGGTGACGCTGTCGGGGCGGTAGCGTTCGACCGGCGATCCCGCGCCGAAGGTGAAGCTGTTGCCGACGAACAGGATGTCGCGCGCCGCCGCCGGCGACGCGGTCAGGATCAGACAGAGGGTCAGGACGGTACGCAGCATCCCGGCCACCCTATCGGGTCCCACATCCGGCGTCACGCCGCCTTGCTGGCGGCCTCGAACTCGGCGCGCAAATCCTCGATGGTGGCGATCAGATGGCCCTTCAGCATCGCCTCCACCGCCGGTCCGTCGCCGGCCAGCCATGCGTCGAGGAGCAGTTTGTGTTCGACATGCGCCCGGTCGCCCCGTCCGGCGGGGCGCAGATGGGCGACGACATAGCGTTCGGCGAGGACCGACAGGCGTTCGACCAGTTGCACGGTCAGCTCGCGTCCCGGCGCGCGGACCAGCGCGGCATGGAACGCGCGGTTGCACGCCGCCGCCTCGACCAGATCGCGGGTCATCGCCGCGTCGAGCCGTTCGAACGCATCGAGCAACTGCGCGCGATACGTGTCGTCGGCACGGGTCGCCGCATAGGCCGCCGCCGCGGGTTCGACGACGATGCGCAACTCGTAGATTTCCTCGGCCTGTCCCGCCGACATCGGCTGGACGGTATAGCCCCGGTTCGCCTGGCTGGCGATCAGCCCCTCCTGTTCCAGCCGGGCCAGCGCCTCGCGCAGCGGAATCTTGCTCACGCCCAGTTCGGCGGCGAGCGAATCCTGCCGGATCGGCGCGCGTTCGATCAACGCCCCGCTGACGATGCGTTCGCGCACGATTTCGAAGACGCGGTCGGACAGGGTACGGACGTGAAGCGTCACACGATATTCCTTCGGCGGCGGAGGCATTCACGCCGAAGCGTGTCGTTAGGCATATGCGCTGATTGTTTCAGATGCCCGCCCCACGATCAATCCGCTTTGTGACACCGGTATCCAAAATATCTTCGACGTGAGTGGGTTACCGCCGGTCGCATCCCGACTTGCGCGCGCGGACCGCGCATGGGACGTCACCGGGCAATGTCCGCCCCGTGGTTCCATGCCCTTGCCCTCTCCGCGATCCTGCTGTTGTCGGCCTGCGCCGGCGGCGAGCGCGATACGCCGGCACCGCCCGCCATCCGCCCCCGCCCGGCCGGACCGATCACGCTGACCGGCGCGACGCCGCGCGACACGCAGCAATGCTATGCCGATCTGTCGGCGGCGGGGGTCCGTTTCAGCCCGCTGCCCGACCGCGATTACGGTTCGGGTTGCGTGGTGCTGGGCGCGGTGCAGTTGCTCGACATCGGCGTGCCGGTTGCGGGGCTGAAGGCGATCCGCTGTCCGGCGGCGCGGGCGATGATCGGCTGGATCCGCCATGGCGTGCGCCCGGCGGCACGGCAGATGCTGGGCAGCGACGTGGTGAAGATCGACAGTTTCGGCACCTATGCCTGTCGCGGGATCGTCGGCGGGGGTGCGCGCTCGGCCGGGCGGGTGTCCGAACACGGCCTTGCCAACGCAGTCGACATCGCCGCCTTCGTGCTGGCCGACGGGCGGCGAATATCGATCGAGCGCGACTGGAACGGCGACGATGCCGACAAGCGCGAGTTCCTGCGCGTGATCCAGCGATCGGCCTGCAAGCGATTCGTCACCACCCTCACCCCCGATTACAACGCCGCCCATTACAATCACCTCCACCTCGACATGGGCGGGCGACCGCTATGTCGTTGACGTATCGCGCTTGCTTGGGCGGGGGGCGGTGATTACAAGTCCATCGTCTATGACCGACACCAAAGTCCCGTCCCGCGTGTTCCGCGGGGCAAAGCAGGAAGCCGAAGCCGCCCGCACGCAGCTCGCCACCCCGCAGACCGAGCATCCCGCCTATCGCCTGGCGTTCCAGGACATGGAATTCCTGCTGCGCGAGGATCTGCGCCCGGTGCGGTTCCAGCTCGAACTGCTCAAGCCCTCGCTGCTGCTCGACGAGGCGAACATCGCCTCGACCTTCGTCATCTACGGCTCGGCGCGCATTCCCGAGCCGGACAAGGCCGAGATGCTCCTCGAGCTGGCGCAGGACGATGCCTCGCGCGCGATCGCCGAGCGGATGATCGCCAAGGCGCGGTATTACGACGTGGCGCGCGAGCTGGCGTTCCATGCCAGCCAGTTCCCCAACGACACGAACGGCAAGCGCCATTTCGTCGTGTGTTCGGGCGGCGGTCCCTCGATCATGGAAGCCGCCAATCGCGGCGCGAACGAGGCGGGCGCCGAATCGATCGGGCTCAACATCGTCCTACCGCATGAACAGGCGCCCAACCCGTATGTCACCCCGGCGCTGTCGATGCAGTTCCACTATTTCGCGCTGCGAAAGATGCACTTCCTGCTGCGCGCGCGGGCGGTGGCGGTGTTCCCCGGCGGCTTCGGCACATTCGACGAAAGCTTCGAATTGCTGACACTGATCCAGACCGGCAAGATCGATCCGATCCCGGTGCTGTTCTATGGCCGCGAGTTCTGGGAACGGGTCGTGAACTGGGACGCACTGGTCGAAGAGGGCGTGATCTCGGCCCGCGATCTCGACCTCATCACCTTCGTCGAAACGGCCGAGGAAGGCTGGGACGTGGTCAAGCGGTTCTACGCCGACAAGAAGTAGGCGGTTCGGTTTCGGAGCTTACGGATACCGTTATGCTCCCCTCCCTTGTCAGGGAGGGGAGTCGTTCTAGTCGTGCCCCGGCCCCAGCGTCGGGTCAAGGTCGCGCGGGCGGGTGAAGCGGATCAGGTGGCCACAGCCATCGTCCGCCGCCGCCCAGTCGCCGTCGAGCTCGAGCACCGCGACCGAGGCGGTCGGGAATTTCTCCTCGACCGCGCCGCGGAGGGGGTTGCTCTCAGCCGACAGCAGCAGGACGAGATCTTCCAGCCCCGGATTATGCCCGACCAGCAACGCGCGATCGGTATCCGCCGGCAACGCGCGCACCACGTCGAGCAGCGTCGCCGCCGACGCCAGATAGAGCGAGCGGTCGCTGTTGCACGCCGGCAGATCGCCATAGCCACGCCCGAAATGATCGAGCGTCTGCACCACGCGAAGCGCGGGGCTGGCGACGAGATGATCGAAGCGCAGTTCCTCGCGCAGAAGATGCCGGCCCATCGCGGTCGCGGCGCGTGCGCCCTTGGCGTTCAGCGGCCGGTCGAAATCGCGTGCGACGGGATCGTCCCAGCCCGACTTGGCGTGGCGCAGCAGCGTCAGCGTCTTCATGAAGGCGGCTCCATCGACAGGGCAGCCGCCCCATGCCCGACTTCGCCCCCCAAGGAAAGGGCGCGCGCGACCGCTTCGTCGAGCGTACAGCGCGTGACCGGCGTCCCTTCGGGAAACGCCCCCAGCAGGCGCGAGGGCATGGCCGACGATAGCAACACGAACAGCCCGCGATCGTCGGCGCGGCGGATTAGCCGCCCGAACGCCTGCGCCAGCCGCGCACGGACCACCCGGTCGTCATAGGCGCTGCCGCCGCCGGCCAGCCGCCGCGCGGCGTGGAGCACGCCGGGCTTCGGCCATGGCACCCCCTCCATCACCACCATCCTGAGCGACCGGCCGGGCACGTCGACGCCGTCGCGCAGCGCATCGGTGCCGATCAGCGAGGCGCGTGGATCGTCGCGAAAGATGTCGACCAGCGTACCGGTATCGATCGGGTCGACATGCTGGGCATAGAGCGGCAGCCCGTCGCGCGCCAACCGGTCGGCGATACGGGCATGGACGCCGCGCAACCGGCGGATCGCGGTGAACAGGCCGAGCGTCCCGCCGCCCGCCGCGACGATCAGCCGGCCATAGGCGTTGGCAAGCGCGCTCAGGTCACCGCGGGTCACGTCGGTGACGATCAGCACCTCGGCCTGCGTCGCATAGGCGAACGGGCTCGGCGCCTCGAAATGGTCGGGGCTGCGCGGCAGGTGCGGCGCGCCGACCCGCGCGTCGGCGGTTGCCCAGTCGCCGCCGGCGCGCAGCGTCGCCGAGGTGACGAGTACGCCATGCGCCGGTTTGAGCACCGTTTCGGCGAACGGCCGGGTGGGGTCGAGCCAGTGGCGGTGCAGCCCCATGTCATATTCGCGCCCTTCGACCCGGTCGACCGCCAGCCAGTCGACGAAGTCGGGATCGGCCGGGCCGCCGATCCGGGCGAGCAGCCGGCCCCATGCCCCGACCGTCTCCGCGCGCCAGCCGAGCGAGGCGATCGCCCCTTCGCAGCGCGCGCGCGCCGGGCCGTCGAGCCAGTCCGGCCCCTCGGCCAGCACCGCCTCCAGCCGCTTGCCGAGCGCCACCAGCGGGCGCAGCAGCGCGTCGAGCGCCTGCGCGGCCGGCGCGGCGGCATCGACCAGCTCGGGCGGCGGCTCGGCCAGTTCGGTTTCCAAGCCGTACCCCGCCTCGCCATCCTTCGCGCGGGCGAACACGACGCCGCGCACCGCGCCCAACAATTCCTCGACCGGACCGAACGGCGCGCCTTCCTGCACCCGCGCCAACCAGCCGTCGGCAGGCAGCGCGCGCGCCGCCTCGACCGCCGCCGCCACCGCCGCACCGCCCGCCGCATCATAGCTCGCCACGTCGGACAGGCGCGCCGCCAGCCCGCGCCGCCGCCCGCGCCCGCCGCCTTCCGGCCCCAGCACCCAGCGGCGGATTTCGATCGCCTCTGCCCCGGTCAGCGCGGCGGAGAACATCGCGTCGGCGGCATCGAACAGGTGATGGCCTTCGTCGAACACATAGCGCGTCGGCCGCGTCCCCGTCTCGCGCCCGCGCGCGGCGTTGACCATCACCAGCGCATGATTGGCGATGACGATGTCGGCCTTGGCCGACGCGCGCGCGGCGCGTTCGATGAAGCATTTGCGATATTGCGGACAGCCGGCATAGATGCACTCGCCGCGCCGGTCGGTCAGCGCGGTCGATCCGTTGCGGCGGAACAGCGTCGGCAACCATCCGGGCAGGTCGCCGCCGACCATGTCGCCATCGGCGCTATAGGCCGCCCAGCGCGCGACGAGATGGGCGAGGATCGCTGCTCGCCCCTGAAATCCGCCCTGCAACGCATCCTCGAGGTTGAGCAGGCACAGATAGTTTTCGCGACCCTTGCGCGTCACCACCCGTTCGCGCCGTAGCGCCGGATCGGGGAACACCCGCTCGCTTTCCTGCGCCAACTGGCGTTGCAGCGCCTTGGTAAAGGTCGACACCCATACCGCGCCGTCCGCCGCCTCCGACCACAGCGAGGCAGGGGCGAGATAGCCGAGCGTCTTGCCGATGCCCGTTCCCGCCTCGGCCAGCACCAGATTGGGGGTATCGCGCGCCATGCGTGGGCCGAAGGCGGCGGCGGCGGCACCGGCGAAGGCGCGCTGGCCGCTGCGCGCCTCGGCACTCGCTCCGGTCAGCCGCGCCAGCCGTTCGCCGATCGCATCGGCGGCGAGCGTGACGTTGCGCGGGGCGGCACGCGGCGCTTCCTCGTCCCATTCGGGAAGTTTCGTGAACAGCCAGCGTTCGGCGGTTTCGGGCTTGGGCAGCACCTGTCCCAGCGCCGGTGCCCATGGCCAGCGCAGGCGGAACAGCGACTGGGCGGCGGTCCATGCCCCTTCCTGTTCGGGCCATGGCGCCGATGCCGTTTCCAGAAGCCTGACGGCCGCCGCGCGCAACGATCCCGCGACCTCGGCCTCGTCGACCGGGACCGGCTGGCCCAGCGCCTGTGCCAGCCCCTTGGGCGTCGGCACCGCGAACCGCGCGGGATGGACGAAGGCAAACAGTTCGAGCAGGTCTAGCCCCGACAGATCGGCATAGCCCAGCCGCTGCCCGATCAGCGGCGCGTTGAGCAGGATCGTCGGCGTATCGGCGGCGCAGGCGATCGCCTCGCCCCGACTGACCTCGCGCACACCGTCGCTGTCGGCGATCCAGACCCCCGAATGGCTGGCGTGCAGGGCGGGATAGGGCAGCATCGTTCCGCCTTACCGCCGGACAGTCAGGAACGGAAGCGGAACGCTTCGCCCGTGCGGTTTTTCCGTGATGCCGATCGGCCCGGTCGCGGCCCGCGTCCCCGCCCGACAACCGCCGGCCGGGGGATCGTCATCGTCGCCGGGCGGGCCGCGACGATCATCGAAATGGCCGGACGTTCGCTTACCACAGCACGCCCTTGTGCGGCGTCGCCGGTTCGGGTGCGGGATCGCCGATGCCCTGCAACAGATCGATCTCGATCGTGCGGCACATGGCGCACAGCGGCAGATCGTGGACGGTATTGGCGAACGGATCGGTCAGATCCTCGCCGATCTGGAGCACGGCAAGAAACATCAGCCCGGCGATGCCCGACCCCAGCGGCGTCGCAACGCCCAGCGTCTCGACCAGTCCGATCGGCAGCAGCACGCAGAACAGGCGGGTGAACAGCGCAGGGAAGAAGCGATACTGGTTGGGCAGCGGCGTGTTCTTGATCCGCTCCATTCCGCCCTGCGCGTTGGCGATGTCGATGAGCACCCGCTCGAGGCTGTGCTGCTGCATGCTGTCGATCCAGCCACGGCGATGGCTCTCGGCGATGCGCATGCCGGTGCCGTCGAGCAGCCCGTTGGCGGTGTTGGTGCGCCCGAGCGGTTCGCCCGCCTCGTCGCGCGACAGGAAGCGGTGGACATCGTCCTTGGGGTCCTGTCGCCGCAACTGGCACCGCAACGCATTGACGTAGGCAATCTGGCGCAACACGATCGAACGCTTGAGATCGCGCTTCTCGCCCTCGTCCTCCGGCCCCAGAAACGCGATCGCGCCCCGCGCCAGGTTGCGCGAAGCGTTAATCATCGATCCCCACAGGATGCGCCCTTCCCACCAGCGCTGATACGCCGAGTTCACCCGGAAGCCGAGGAACAGCGCCAGCGCCGACCCGAACAGCGTCAGCGGCAGGCTGGGCGCACGGAAGGGCAGCACAAAATAGATGATGGTGACGATCACGTCCCAGACGAACAGTCCGGTCGCCGGCTTCCAGACTTCGGCGATGATCCGCGTATAGCGGGGGGTAGCGGTGACGATCATGCGCGTCCGGTACGCGCAAACCATGACATGGTTGCGTTGCGAAATGTTGCACAATGTAGAAATTCCGCGACCATGCGCGTATCAGCAGCGCCATGACCGACGACATCCTCCGCAATGCAGCACTGGTTTCAAAGGCTTGGCCGTATGAGGAGGCGCGCAAGCTGTTGAAGCGCTATCCGAACGGAAAAGCGGATGGCGCGGCGATCCTGTTCGAGACGGGCTATGGCCCCTCCGGCCTGCCGCATATCGGCACGTTCAACGAAGTGCTGCGCACGACGATGGTCCGCCGCGCGTTCATGGAACTGTCCGACCAGCCGACGCGGCTGATCGCCTTTTCGGACGACATGGACGGGTTGCGCAAGGTGCCCGACAATGTCCCGAACGGCGACATGCTGCGCGAACACCTCGGCAAGCCGCTCAGCGAAATTCCCGATCCGTTCGGCACGCACGAGAGCTTCGCCGCGCATAACAACGCGCGGCTGCGCGGCTTTCTCGATCAATATGGCTTCGACTATGAGTTCGCGTCCTCGACCGACTATTATCGCGGCGGCCGGTTCGACGAGGCGCTGAAGGGCGTATTGCGTCACTATCAGTCGATTCTCGACATCATGCTGCCGACGCTGGGGGCCGAACGCCGCGCGACCTATTCGCCGGTGCTGCCGATCAGCCCGACGTCGGGGGTGGTGTTGCAGGTGCCGGTCGAGGTGCTCGACGCCGACACCGGCATGGTCGCCTTCGTCGACGAGGGGCAGCGGATCGAACAGTCGATCCTGTCGGGCGGGGCCAAGCTGCAATGGAAGGTTGACTGGGCAATGCGCTGGGTGGCGCTCGGCGTCGATTACGAGATGGCGGGCAAGGACCTGATCGATTCGGTAACGCAGTCGTCGAAGATCGCGCGGGTGCTGGGCGCCCGTCCGCCCGAGGGCTTCAACTACGAGATGTTCCTCGACGAACATGGCCAGAAGATCAGCAAGTCGAAGGGCAACGGCCTCAGCCTCGAACAATGGCTGACCTATGGCCCGCCCGAAAGCGTCGCCTTCTATGCCTATCGCGAGCCGAAGAAGGCCAAGCAACTCCATCTGGGCGTGATCCCGCGCGCGATCGACGAATATTGGCAGTTCCGCGCCAATTACGCCGATCAGCCGATCGAACAGAAGCTCGGCAATCCGGTGCATCATATCCACGGCGGCGAACCGCCGGCCGACACGCTGCCGGTGACGTTCGGGCTGTTGCTCAACCTCGTCGGGGTGATGGGCGACGCGACCAAGCCGCAGGTCTGGGGCTATCTCGCCAATTATGTCGCGGATGCCTCGGCCGAGCGCTATCCTGCGCTCGACGCGCTGATCGACCATGCGCTGGCCTATGTCCGCGACGTCGCCGACAAGCCGCTGCGTCGTGCGCCCACGGATGTCGAGCGGGCCGCGCTCGAACGGCTGGACGGCGAACTGGCGGCGATGCCGGACGATGCCAGCGCCGAAGATATTCAGAACGTGGTGTACGAGATCGGCAAGACCGCCGGGTTCGAATCCCTGCGCGACTGGTTCAGGGCCTGCTACGAAACGCTGCTCGGCACACCACAGGGGCCGCGCATGGGCAGCTTCATCGCGCTGTACGGCATCGACAATTCGCGCAAGCTGATCGCCGAGGCGCTGGCGCGGTAAGGACGACCTTCGTCATTCCCGCGAAGGCGGGAATCCATAACCGCGAACGTTTCGATCAATCCACGACGTCGGTGCATATCGATTCCCGCCTGCGCGGGAATGACGGCAATTACCGCGCCGCCATCCGCCGCGCGAAATACACCTCGACCGCGCGGCGGACGCTCTGCGCGATCGCGCGGCGACCTTCGGCGGATTCGAGCCGTTCGGCGTCGGCCTCGTTCGAGATATAGCCGGTTTCGAACAGGATCGACGGCAGGTCGGGGGCCTTCAGCACCATCAGCGACGCCATGCGGTGGTAATTGGGCTTCAAGGGCACCTGCCCCTGCGCCTCGCGGCCGAGCAGCCGGGCGAAACCGGCCGAGGCGTTCATCGTCTCGCGCTGGGTCAGGTCGATCAGGATCGACGAGATGTCGGCGCTTTGTTTGCCGAGATCGACCCCGGCGAGAATGTCCGCCTTGTTCTCGCGCGCCGCCAGCCGTGCCGCCTCACGATCGGACGCGACTTCGGACAGGGTGTAGATGCTCGCACCCGTGGCATTGGGGTTTTCGGCACTGTCGCAATGGACCGAGATGAACAGGCTGGCCCCCAGCCGCCGTGCGATCGCATAGCGTTCCTGAAGGACGAGGAATTCGTCACGGTCGCGGGTCAGCGCCACGCGCACCCGCCCGCCGTCGAGCAGCGCGTCGCGCATGGCGCGCGCGGCTTTCAGCGTCAGATCCTTTTCGCGCGCGCCGCTGTGCGGCGAGATCGCGCCGGGATCATGCCCGCCATGCCCGGCATCGATCACCACCAGCGGCCGGTCGGCGTCGCCCTGCACACGCGGCAGCGCGATGCCGCCGCGCCGTGCCGGGACCGGCACCGATACCGTCGCGCGCCGGTCGACGATCATCGCGGCGCTCGACGACACCGGCACGCTTGCCGCCGCGACCAGTCCGGTGGAGAAACGCATCCGCCCCGCCGTCGTCGCGCGCAGGAAGCGATCGGGGTCGACGCGGCGCAGGTTGATCGTCAGCTTGCGGCCATGATCCGAAAACCGCCCGCCGGTGACAACCGCCGGTTCGGCGAGATCGAACACGATGCGCGCGCCATCGGCACCCCGCGCGCCCAGCCGCACCCCGGCCACCGGTCCACCGGTCGATCGACGGCCACCGGGCACCGCACCGTCGATGTCCACCGCGATCCGGTCCGGCCCGCCGAGCAGGAAGGCGGCGGCCGCCCCGACCGGATCGTCGAAGCGCACGACGATCCGGTCGTCGGACACGCGGACATCCTCGACCGCGCGTGCCGCGGCGGGTGCGCCGCCGAACCAGATCGACAGCATGGCGAGCATCCATCCCATGCCCTCGCTATGCCGTGGGTTCACAAACCCGGTCCAGCCCAAAACCATGATATGGCACCTGCCCCGACTATCGATGGTGATGGTGTATCCCACGCTCCTTCAACCCCGGGTGAACCAGCCTGCTGAATCGACCGTTAACCTTTTGTTCGGCTTTGCTACGCTACCGCAACGATCCCGCAGCGCTGTTGCCGAGCGGCAGGGGCGGTGCTACGCATTAACCCACGTCGGTCTGGCCTCATGGTTTTCACGATCCGACGCGGCACCCCGCCGCGATCCGCTGCGGGGGTATTTCAGGTTGACGCTCGCATGTGGCAAGTTCCGTCCCGCCCCGCCCGTGCCGCTTTTGCGGCCGGCGTTCGGGCGACGGTGATGTCCCGGGAACCCGGGTTGCCCATGCCAGCAGACGCATTTTCCATCAATCGCGCGCAGGCCGGCGGCACACGACGCCCCGCCATGCGCCATGGCGCGCCGACGCGGACTGCGGTTCCGCGCGCCCGGAGAGTATCACATGACCACGCGGATGCTGATCGACGCACGCCACCGGGAGGAAACCCGGGTCGCCGTCGTCAAGGGTAACCGGATCGAGGAATTCGATTTCGAATCGGCCGAGCGCAAGCAGCTCAAGGGCAATATCTATCTCGCCAAGGTGACGCGGGTCGAACCGTCGCTCCAGGCGGCGTTCGTCGATTACGGCGGCAACCGCCACGGCTTCCTCGCTTTCAGCGAAATCCACCCCGATTATTACCAGATTCCCAAGGAAGACCGCGACGCGCTGCTGGCCGAAGAGGCCGAGCATGCCGCCGAGGAAGCGGCGCTGCGCGCGGGCGAGCATGACGACGACGTCGATTACGACGACGACGACCATCATGACGATGTCGACGGCGGCGTCGAACTGGTCGAGCGCGACGAGGACGACGACGATCACGACGGCGACGAGGAAGGCGACGCCCCCGCCGCCCCGCGCCCTCGCAAGACCGGCGGCGACGATGCCGCGGTCGAGGCGCTGCGCCAGCGCCGGCTGAACCTGCGCCGTCGCTACAAGATCCAGGACGTGATTCGCCGGCGGCAGGTGCTGCTGGTGCAGGTCGTGAAGGAAGAGCGCGGCAACAAGGGCGCGGCGCTGACCAGCTATCTGTCGCTCGCCGGGCGCTACTGCGTGCTGATGCCCAACACCGCGCACGGCGGCGGGATCAGCCGCAAGATCAGCTCGGCCGCCGATCGCAAGCGGCTGAAGTCGATCATGGCCGAAATGACGCTGCCCGCGTCGATGGGCTGCATCGTCCGCACCGCCGGCCTCCAGCGCAGCCGGCAGGAGATCAAGCGTGACTTCGATTACCTCGCCCGCCTGTGGGACGGTATCCGCGACCAGACGCTGACCTCGTCGGCACCGGCGCTGGTCTATGGCGACAGCGACCTCATCAAGCGTGCGATCCGCGACATCTACAACAAGGACATCGACGAGGTGATCGTCGAGGGCGAGGACGGCTTCCGCCACGCCAAGGACTATATGCGGCTGCTGATGCCCGCGCACGCGCGCCGGGTGAAGCAATATGCCGACGCGGTGCCGCTGTTCCAGCGCGCGCATGTCGAGGATCAGCTGGCCGCGATGTACAATCCGGTCGTGCAGCTCAAATCGGGCGGCTATCTGGTCATCAACCCGACCGAGGCGCTGGTGTCGATCGACATCAACTCCGGCCGGTCGACCCGCGAACACAATATCGAGCAGACCGCGACCGCGACCAACCTCGAAGCGGCGCAGGAAATCGCGCGCCAGTTGCGCCTGCGCGACATGGCCGGCCTCGTCGTGATCGACTTCATCGACATGGACCATGGCTCGAACGTCCGCAAGGTCGAGAAGGCGATGAAGGAGGCGTTGAAGAACGATCGCGCCCGCATCCAGGTCGGCCGCATCTCCGCCTTCGGGCTGATGGAAATGAGCCGCCAGCGGCTGCGCACCGGCGTGCTGGAGGCATCGACCCGCCAGTGCCCGCATTGCGAGGGCACCGGGCTGGTCCGCACCGCTTCGTCGGCGGGCCTGTCGGCGCTGCGGCTCATCGAGGACGAGGCGGCGCGCGGGCGCGGCTCGGTCATCATGCTGCGCGCGAGCCAGGAAGCGGCCTTCTACGTGCTCAACAAGAAGCGCGCCGACATCGCCGAGGTCGAGGATCGCTATGGCGTGATCGTCGAGATCATCCCCGATGCCGAGATCGAGGGCGCGCGCATGGCGGTCGAGGCGTCGGGCCCGCCGCCGGCGCATCCGCCGAAGATCGAGCCGCTGGTCGTCATCGACGACGAAGACGACGCCTATGACGAGGTCGAGGAAGAGGTCGAGGTCGAAGCCGAGGACGAAGCGGTCGTCGAGGACGCGCCGCGTGCGCCGCGCAGCGACGACGAAGGTGAAGGCCGTGGCAAGCGCCGCCGCCGCCGGCGTGGTCGCCGCGGTCGCAACCGTGAGGAAGGCGAGGCCGAGGACAGCGAAGACGGTGCCGACGACGCCGAGCCGACCGACGAGGACGGTAGCGACGATGGCGAGGACGACGCTGTCGAGGAAACCGTCGAGGCGGACGCCGACACCAACGCTGCGGCTCCGATCGAAGCCGGCGACGACAGCAACCGCCGCAAGCGGCGTCGGCGCGGTCGGCGTGGTGGTCGTCGCGGTGACGCTGCGTTCGATGCCGCCGATGGCGCGGTAGCGATCGCCGACCTGCCGACCGAGGACAGCGACGAGGGGGCGGAACCGGCCGCCATCGCCGCACCCGAGGCGGACGCCGAACCTGCCCCGCAGGCAGTGGTCGCAGCGCCGGAAGCCGAACCGGCCCCGGCACCCAAGCGGACCCGCCGCCGGCCAAGCGCCCGCGCCAAGGTCGAGGCAACGACGGCCGAGACGCCCGCCGAGCCGGTGACGATCGAGGCAGGCGATGCCGCGCCGGTGGTGACGCCCGAACCGGCGGCACCGGTGGAAGTGGAAGCCGAGGCCGAACCCGCGCCGAAGCCCAAGCGCACCCGTCGTCGCAAGGCCGACGCCGAAGCGGTAGCCGAACCGGCGGTGGAAGCACCCCCCGCGCCGGCCACGCCCGAGGCGGACGCCGAACCCGCGCCGAAGAAGCGCCGGGCACCGCGTCGCAAGGCGGCAGCGCCGGCCGAACCGGCCGTGACCGAGGCCGACGTGCCCGCTGATGCAGCGCCTGCCGCCGCCCCGGTGGCAGCGGACGTGCCCGCCGCCGACTCCGAACCGGCGGAAGCGACTGACGATCCGTCGGAAGCGGGTGGCGACGCCAACGCGCCGCGTCGCGGCTGGTGGCAACGCACCTTCGGCTGATCGCCGGATTGAACGAAGGGGCGGCATCTCACGCGGGGTGCCGCCCCTTTTTTATGGACCGGTCAGCCGCGAACCAGTGCGCTGCCGGTAATTTCGATCCGCACCGCAAGCCCCTCGGCACGCCAGTCGCGGGTGATTGTCCCGCCCAGTTGCTGTTCGACGCTGAGCGCCGCCAGCCGGGTGCCGAAGCCTGTCGTACCGGGCGCACGATCGGCCGGCGGGCCGCCCGTCTCGCGCCAGTCGATCGTCAACCGGTCGTCCGTCCGCCCGATTTCGATCGTCACCCGCCCGTCCGGCACCGACAGGCTGCCATATTTGGCGGCGTTGGTCGCCAGTTCGTGGAACACCAGCGCGACCGGCGTCGCGCCGCGATCGTCGATCGGTGTGTCCTCACCCGCGATCCGCCACTGGCCGGCATCATAGGGCGACAGCAGTTCGGCCAGCACATGGTGCAGCGTCGCATCGCCGATCGACGGGCGCGAGCGTTCGCTGTGCGGGCGCGCCAGATCATGCGCGACGCCCAGCGCGGCGATCCGCGCCGCCAGCACGTCGGCGAAGTCGCGCATCGCCGGCTCCCGCCGGGCCGACATGCGCAACAGGCCGGTGATGACCGCGAAGATATTCTTGATGCGATGGCTCAGTTCGCGGCTGAGAATCTCGTTCTGCTCGGCGGCGCGCTTGGCGGCGTCGATGTCGGTGCAGGTGCCGATCCAGCGGACGATCGCGCCTTCGGCATCGCGCACCGGCACCGCCCGGCCCAGGACCCAGCGATAAGTGCCGCTATGGTGGCGCAGGCGATATTCGATCTCGTAATCGTTACCGGTCGCAAGGCTGTGCCGCCACCGCGCCCATGCCCGCTCCTGATCGTCGGGATGGAACATGCCGTTCCATCCTTCGCCATCGGTCGACCCGGCGGGAACGCCGGTAAAACGATACCATTGCGCATTGTAGAAGTCGTGATGGCCATCGGGCCGCGTCGCCCACACCATCTGCGGCATGGCGTTGGTCAGCGTGTCGAGTTCGGCCTGCGTCGCCGCCCGATCGGTTTCGGCGCGAAGGCCCGCCTCGGCATCGAGCGCGATGCCGATCCACGCCCCCTGCCCTTGCGTGACCGTCAGCGGCCGAAGCGTCAGCGTCGCGCGATACGGTCCGTCACGGCCGATCAACGTGGCCGGAATGGTGAGCGGCGCGCGGTGCGCGGCGGCGTGCCATGCGGCGACAGTTTCGGCACGATCCGCTTCGATCAGGTGATCGATCCATGAACTTCCCTGCCATCGATCGCTGATCTTCTTGTCCCAACATGGGTTAACCCGGAGCAGTCGCCCGTCGAAATCGCTGACCCAGGCGGGAAGCGGAAGCGTGTCGACGATCTCGTGCCACAATGGATCGGCGTGGGTCGCGCCGGTGGAAACGCTGGTCATCGCCATGTCCGATGTTGGAGGATGCGGTCACGACCGCTTGATTTGCGGATCGGCCCCGTTCGATGGTCCGCCAGAACATCCGGGAACACTATCCGCATGCTTATCATCCGGTTATTGCGCAGCGACGATGGTAACATGGCGAACGGGCCGGCTGAATTTATCGTCGCCATATCCATCCGCCGGATGAATTGTTCGGGTAGATTCAAACAACGCCATTGACCCGTACCGGTTTGCAACGCATGCGGATGGGTATTGAAGGAGACTTTCATGGCAGACGACAATTCCGAACTGAACGCGATCGAGCTTGCGGCCGAACTGACTATTGCCTGGCTGAACAACAGCAACAACCGCGTCGCAGCAGAGGATGTTCCGGCCTTCCTGCAAACCATGCACTCGACCGTTCTCGGCCTTGCTTCGGGCGTGCCGGAAACCGAGGACGCGGTGCCGCAGCAGGATCATGTGGCGGCGGTGTCGGTGCGCAAGTCGCTGGCGTCGAAGGACCACATCATCTCGATGATCGACGGCAAGCCGTACAAGACGCTGCGCCGTCACCTTGCCGGCCACGGCCTGACGCCGGAAACCTATCGCGAGCGCTATGGCCTGCGCCCTGATTATCCGATGGTCGCCGAAACCTATTCGCAGAGCCGTCGCGACATGGCCAAGCGGATCGGCCTTGGCCGCAAGGCACGCACGGTCGACACCAGTGAAGCCAGCGAAGGCGGTGCCGACGACGCCCCGCGCCGTCGTGGCCGCAAGCCCAAGACCGACGCGGAATAAGACCGGTTCGGGGCGGCCACCGCGCCGCCCCGTTCCCGTTCAATCGAGCGCGACGATGTCGTGCCCGCGCAGCAGGTGCGTACAGAGTTGCGCCTCGGGCGTATCGCCCGGGCTCAATGCCGCGACCGTCGCCCAGCCTTCGCTGCGCAGCCGGGCGGCGACCGCCGGATCGCTGTCTTGCGGCAGGAACAATCGCACCCGCTCGCGCTGGCCCAGCCCGGCATCGAGCAGCGCATCGGCATAGAGCGAGAAGCCGACCGCCGATTCCTCGGCACCATCGGCATGGCACACCGCATAGCTGCCGCCGCGTCCGACCTCGCCGAGCACGCCCTGCGCGAACAGCGAGAAGCCAAGCCACGTCTGATATTCGAAGCCGTGCCGTTCGGTCGGGTCGAGCGTGACCGCGATGTCGCTCCCCAGCGTCGCGACGATCTGCGCCACCGCATCGAGGCGTGAGGTCAGCCGCCCAGCCGGGTCCGACGCACGCAACCGGTCGAGCGCGGTGGCGAACGGTCCCGCCGCCTCGACCAGCGGCAGATAGGCGGGATCGATCGCCGCGACCCGCCCGGCATCCTTGGCGTCGAGCGCGGCGATCAGCTCGCCCCGCACCGCCGGCGTCAAGTCGCTCGCCAGCGTCGCCACCAGATCGGGCAGGGTGAAATCGATCGAGATACCGGTGACACCGGCGGCCCGCAGCGCCTCGACCGCGACGGTCACGATCTCGCTGGCGGCGGCGACCGTATCGAGCCCGAGCAGCTCCGCGCCGATCTGGCGCAGCGCGCGGCGCGGCGACAATTCGCTGGCGCGCAGTTTCAGCACCGGACCGGCGTAGGACAGCCGCACCGGGCGCGGGTGATGGCCCATGCGCGTCGCGGCAATGCGCGCGACCTGCGCGGTCAGGTCGGGGCGGATGGCGAGCGTGCGCTGGCTGACCGGATCGACGAAGCGCACCGCATCGGTGACGCGCGTGCCTTTCAACCGCCCGGCCAACCCCGCCTCGAATTCGGCGAGCGGCGGGTCGACCTGCTCATAGCCATAGCCATGCGCGACCCCCAGCACCGCATGTTCGAACCGGCGCAGGCCGTCGGCGGCGGGGGGCAGGCGGTCGTGAAACCCTTCGGGCAGGAGGCCGGTATCGTTCATGGCGCTCCCCTAGCGGGTGTGAGGCGAGCGGGGAAGCAAGCGTTGCTTGTCCCCGACGCAAACGGGCCGCCGATCGCTCCGACGGCCCGTCGCATTCGTTCCGGCCGGATCAGAACGCCAGCGGCATCGCCGTCTTGACGCCGGGCAGCGCGCGGACCTTGGCGATCAGCTCGGGCGTCACCGCATCGTCGAGCGACAGCAGCACGATCGCCTCGCCACCTGCTTCGCGGCGGCCGAGGTGGAAGGTGCCGATGTTGACGCCCGCTTCACCCAGCGCGGTGCCGATGCGGCCGATGAAGCCCGGCGCGTCCTCGTTCACCACATAAAGCATGTGGCCCGCCAGATCGGCCTCGACCTTGATGCCGAACAGCTCGACGAGGCGCGGCTGGGCGTTGCCGAACAACGTGCCCGCGACCGAACGCTCACCGGCTTCGGTCTTGAGGCTGACGCGGACCAGCGTGTGGTAATCGCCCTCGCGGTCGTTGCGGACCTCGCGCACCTCGATCCCGCGCTCTTTCGCGAGGAACGGGGCGTTGACCATGTTCACCGTGTCCGACTGGACGCGGAGGAACCCGGCGAGCACCGCGCCGACGACCGGCTTCTGGTTCAGCTCGGCGGCGGCGCCTTCGCTATGCACCGACACGCGCGCGATCGCGCCGGTGGTGAGCTGGCCCACGAGGCTACCCAGCTTTTCGGCCAGCGCCATGTATGGCTTCAACCGCGGCGCTTCCTCGGCCGACAGCGAGGGCATGTTGAGCGCGTTGGTGACGCCGCCCGACACGAGGTAATCGGCCATCTGCTCGGCGACCTGGATCGCGACATTGACCTGCGCCTCGCTGGTCGACGCGCCCAGATGCGGGGTCGAGATGAAGTTCGGCGTGTTGAACAACGGCGAATCCTTGGCCGGCTCGGTCTGGAACACGTCGAGCGCCGCCCCGCCGACCTGACCCGAATCGAGCGCGGCCTTGAGCGCCGCCTCGTCGATCAGCCCGCCGCGCGCGCAGTTGATGATCCGCACGCCCTTCTTGGTCTTGGCGAGATTCTCGGCCGACAGGATGCCCCGCGTCTGGTCGGTCAGCGGCGTGTGCAGCGTGATGAAATCGGCGCGGGCCAGCAACTGGTCCAGCTCGACCTTCTCGACACCGATCTCCATCGCGCGTTCGGGCGACAGGAACGGATCGAAGGCGATGACCTTCATCTTGAGGCCCTGCGCCCGGTCGGCGACGATCGAACCGATGTTGCCGGCACCGATCAGCCCCAGCGTCTTGGCGGTCAGCTCGACACCCATGAAGCGGTTCTTCTCCCACTTGCCCGCCTGCGTCGAGGCATCGGCCTCGGGCAACTGGCGCGCGAGCGCGAACATCAGCGCGATGGCGTGTTCGGCGGTGGTGATCGAATTGCCGAACGGGGTGTTCATCACGACGACACCGGCGGCCGAGGCGGCGGGAATGTCGACGTTGTCGACGCCGATGCCGGCACGGCCGACGACCTTCAGGTTGGTCGCGGCGGACAAGATGTCCTTCGTCACCCTGGTCGAGCTGCGGATGGCGAGGCCGTCATAGTCGCCGATGATCGCCTTGAGCTCTTCGGGCGTCTTGCCGGTGATCTCGTCCACCTCGACCCCGCGTTCGCGGAAGATCTGGGCGGCTTTCGGGTCCATCTTGTCGGAAATCAGAACTTTAGGCATGTCAAATTCCTTCTCCCTCTCCCCTTCAGGGGAGAGGGCCGGGGAGAGGGGAATGCGGGGAGCGGGCCGGAGAGGGTGCGTGACGGCCCCTCTCCCAACCCTCTCCCCTGAAGGGGAGAGGGCTTTTAAGCCGCCTTTGCGGTCGCGTAGGCCCAGTCGAGCCACGGTCCGAGCGCCTTGACATCTGCGGTGTCGACGGTCGCGCCGCACCAGATGCGCAGGCCGGCCGGCGCATCGCGGTATCCCGCGACGTCATACGCCGCGCCTTCGGCTTCGAGCAGCGACGCCATCTTCTTGATAAGTGCCTCGTCGGCCCCCTCGACGGTCAGGCAGACGCTGGTCTTCGACCGCGTCGCCGGATCGGCGGCGAGATGGCCAAGCCAGTCGCGCTCCTCGACGATCCGGTCCAGCGCGGCGGCATTGGCATCGCTGCGCGCGATCAGGCCACCCGTACCGAGCGACTTGCCCCATTCGAGGCTCAGAATCGCATCCTCGACCGCCAGCATCGACGGGGTGTTGATCGTCTCGCCCTTGAACACGCCTTCGGTCAGCTTGCCCTTCGACACCAGCCGGAAGACCTTGGGCAGCGGCCATGCCGGGGTATGGGTTTCGAGCCGTTCGACCGCGCGCGGGCCGAGGATCAGCACGCCATGCGCGCCCTCGCCGCCCAGCACCTTCTGCCACGAGAAGGTCGCGACGTCGATCTTGGCCCAGTCGATGTCATAGGCGAACACGCCCGAGGTCGCGTCGGCGAACGACAGGCCCTCACGATCGGCGGGAATGAAATCGGCATTGGGAACGCGCACGCCGCTGGTGGTGCCGTTCCAGGTGAACAGCACGTCATGGCTCCAGTCGATCGCCGACAGGTCGGGCAACTGGCCATAGTCGGCGCGCACGACGGTGGGATCGATCTTCAACTGCTTGACCGCGTCCGTGACCCAGCCCTCGCCGAAGCTTTCCCATGCGAGCGCGGTGACGGGGCGTGCGCCCAGCATCGTCCACATCGCCATTTCGAACGCGCCGGTGTCCGATCCGGGGACGATGCCGATGCGGTGGGTGTCGGGCAGGTCGAGCAGCTCGCGCATCAGGTCGATGCAATATTGCAGGCGCTGCTTGCCGATCTTGGAGCGGTGCGAGCGTCCGAGGCTCGCCGGGTTCAGTCGCTCGGCCGACCAGCCGGGCGGCTTGGCGCAGGGGCCGGACGAAAAATAGGGACGCGCGGGGGTCGTGGCCGGTTTCGGCGGCAGGTCGGTCATGTCAGTCTCTCCTCACAGAGAGCACGCGCTGCGTTGGGACAGCGTGGCCCGCCGATGCCCCTAACGATGTTGCGCGGAGCCCGCAAGCCGCGATTGGATCGTGCGTGATGGTGCAAAAGGATGGTTGGCATAGTGGAACCGGTAGTAGCCTTGCTGCGTTGCGGCTAATCTGGACCAACTGGATTGCGCACCATGACGATGCCTACCGTCCTGATCGTCGAAGACGAGATGCTGGTCGCGACCGATCTGGAAGCGTCGCTGGAAGAACTTGGCTATCGTCCGGTCGGCATCGCCGCCGACATGCCCAAGGCGGCGCAACTGGCACAGATGCGCCCCGATGTCGCGCTGGTCGATTGCAACCTGCGCGACGGGCTGACCGGTCCGCAGATCGGGCGGATGCTGGGCTGCACCTATGGCACCACCGTCATCTTCCTGACCGCCAATCCGCGCCTGCTCGAAGGCGGCGTGGAGGGCACGCTCGGCGTCGTGTCCAAGCCGTGCGGATATGACTCGGTCGGCCAGATCGTCGAATTCGCCGTGCGCGCGCGCGCCGGTGATCGCAGCGCGCCGCCGATGGGCATGAAGCTGTTCGGCGTGACCGAGCCGCTCGCGCTGCACGCTTAACCGACGGTTCAGCCGCCCGGGCGCATCGGCGGCGCGTATCCGTTGACCGGCCGGGAGCACCCGCCGATAAGGAAGCCATGACGCGCCTGCTCGGTGGCCTCGGAGCCGCTCTCCTCCTGTTCGCGCAACCCGCCGCCGCGCAGTCGATGCTGCGCGATGCCGAGACGGAGGCGCTGCTGAACGACATGGCACGCCCGATCGCGGTCGCCGCCGGGCTCGATCCGCGCAACTTCAACGTCGTGCTGTTGCAGGACAAGTCGATCAACGCCTTCGTTGCCGGTGGCCAGACGGTGTATCTTCATTCAGGCCTGATCGACGCCGCCGACGACGCCAACGAGGTGCAGGGCGTCATCGCGCACGAGATCGGCCATATCGTCGGTGGGCACGTGCCGCTCGCCGGGCGCGGCATGGCCCCGGCGACCGGCATCACCATCGTCAGCCTGCTGCTCGGCGTCGCGGCGATGGCGGCGGGCGCGGGCGAAGCGGGCGCGGGCATCCTCGCCGCCGGGCAACAGGCGGCGATGGGCAGCTACCTCTCGTTCAGCCGGACGCAGGAAAGCGCTGCCGACGCCGCCGGCAGCCGCTTCCTGCGCAGTGCCGACGTGTCGGGTCAGGGGATGCTGGACTTCTTCAAGAAGCTCCAGAACATGGAATATCGCCTCGCGATCCCGCAGGACAACAGCTATCAGCGCACCCACCCGCTGACCGGCGAGCGCATCGCCAACCTGACCGGCGACGTCACCGCCTCGCCATCGTTCCGCAAGGCCACCGACCCCGCGCTCGAACTGCGCTTCAAGCGGGTGCAGGCCAAGCTGCGCGGTTATGTCAGCGATCCCAAGGATACGTTGCGCCGTTATCCCGCCAGCGACCAGAGCGTGATGGCGCATTACGCGCGCGCTTACGCCTATCACAAGTCGGGATACCCTGAGCAGGCGGCGGCCGAGACGCTGGCGCTGGTGAAGGCCCAGCCCGACGATCCCTATTTCCTCGAACTCGAAGGGCAGATCCTGCTCGAATCGGGCAAGCCCAGGGATGCGCTGGCGGCGCTGCGCGAGGCGACCGAGCGGACCCGGTCGTCGCCGCTGATCGCCGCGACCTTCGGCCATGCGCTGATCGCGACCGAGGACCCCGCACTCCTGCCAGAAGCCGAACGGGTGTTGAAACAGGCGATCGCGCGCGACGGCCAGAACCCGCTGGCATGGTATCAGCTATCGATCCTCTACGAACGGCGCGGCGATCCGGCGCGGGTGGCGCTGGCGATGGCCGAATATGCGTCGCTGTCGGGCGACAACGGCATGGCGCTGGCAAGCGCCAGCCGCGCGCTGGCGCTGTTGCCACAAGGGTCGTCGGATTGGGTTCGGGCACAGGACATTCAGATGACGTCGCAGACCGCCGCGGAGGAAGAACGCCGCAACCGCCGCCGGAGCGGCCGTTGATGCGCGGCGCGATCGGACAGGGAATCATGATCCTCGTCGCAGGCCTGGCCGGGGCGGGCGGAGCGATCGTCGCGCAGCGCCATGCGGGCGGTGGCGAGGCGAACGGCGCGGCGATCCGCGACTATATCCTCGCCAACCCGGAAATCCTGCCCGAAGCCATGCGCCGGTTGCAGGCGAAGGAAGCGGGCAAGACGGTGGCGGCCAACCGCGCAGCGATCGTTGAGCCGTTTCCCGGCGCGATTGCGGGCAACCCCAACGGCGACGTCAGCGTCGTCGCCTATCTCGACTATGCCTGCGGCTTCTGCCGCGCCAGCCTGCCGGCGATCACCGGGCTGATCGCCAGCGATCCGAACGTGCGTATCGTCTATCGCGAACTGCCGATCCTGTCGCCCGACAGCCGCAGTGCGGCGCAGATGGCGCTGGCCGCCGCGACGCAGGGCAGGTTCAAGCCGTTCCACGACGCGCTCTATGCCGCCGGGCGGGTCGACGCCGCATCGATCGCGCGCGCGGCGCAGGTCGCCGGGCTGGACCAGACTGCCGCGCGCGCGACCGCGAACGGCGTGCAGGTGAGCGGCGAGATCGAGCGCAACCTTAAGACCGCGTCGCTGCTGGGCTTCACCGGCACCCCGTCATGGGTGGTCGGCGATCAGGTGCTGGGCGGCGCGCAGACGTTGCAGGGGCTACAGGCGGCGGTGGCCGAGGCACGCCGGGCGAAGGTCGGGGCATGACCGGCTGGACGCGGCGCGCCACGCTCGCCGGCCTTGGTGCCGCGAGTGCGACACCACTGCTCGGCGCGACCGCGAAGGCGGGGCCGTTCATCGATTCGCTCAGCTTCCTGCCCGACGATCTGGCCGACGTCACCCGCGCCGGGCTTGGCGCGATGATCGCCGATGTATCGGAAGTGGAGGAAATCCGCGATGCGGCGGGGACACCGCGCTATCTGCGCGGCTTCCGCGTCAACGACGCCGCGCTCGACAAGGCGGTCGCGCGGCTGGCCAAATCACCTCACGCCTATGTCGCGCTGAAGGGTAGCGACATCGGCAAGCGGCCGGGGTGCGCCACCTTCCTGCAATTCCAGTCGACCGAGACGGTTGGCGACGACCTGACCCGGATCGCGCGGTTTCATGCGAAGGGCCTGCGCGTCCTGCAATTCACCCATCACAACGACAACGCCTTCGCGGGTGGCGCGTTGCAGCGAGTGCAAAGCGGCCTCACCCCGCTCGGCCGGGCGGGGCTGGCCGAGATGAACCGGCTGCGCATCCTGCCCGATGTCAGCCACGGGTCGGACGCGACGATGCTGGAGGCGGCACGCGCCTCGACCACGCCGATCGCGCTCAGTCACGGCGCGGCGCGCGCGATCGTCGACCATCCACGCTGCGCGCCCGACAGCGTGATCCGCGCCATCGCCGATCGGGGCGGGGTGATGGGCGTGTTCATGATGAGCTTCTGGCTCACCCGCCGCGCGGTGCCGACCGTCGCCGACTATGTCACGCAGGTCCGCCACGTCGCGAAGGTCGGCGGGATCGGCGCGGTCGGCGTCGCCAACGACTTTCCGATGGGCGGTCAGGCGAACCTGCTCAAACTGAACAACGACAATGCGCGCGGCATCGGCGAATATCTCGACTGGTGGCGGGCGATGCGCGCCGAACGTATTCCCGGCTTCGACTGGACCCCGGCGCATGTCGTCATCCCCGCGCTCAACCGGATCGACCGGATGCAGCGGATCGCCGATGCGCTAAGGCATGCAGGGTTTCGTGCGCGCGAGGTCGACATGGTGATGGGCGGTAACTGGCGGCGATTGCTGACCGACGTGCTGGGGTAGGAGTCGGACCCAAACGCCTTTCCCCCGTAATCGAATCATGGGACAAGCCGCCCATGGACCCCATTCTTTCGATCCGTGGCGTCGCCAAGACCTATGCGTCGGGCACTGTCGCGCTGTCGCCGACCGACCTCGACATCGCCCGGGGGGAGATCTTCGCGCTGCTCGGCCCCAATGGCGCGGGCAAGACGACGCTCATCAGCATCATCTGCGGCATCGTGACCGCCAGCGAGGGCACGATCACCGCCGCCGGGTTCGACACGGTGCGCGACTATCGCGAGACGCGCACCCGGATCGGGCTGGTACCGCAGGAACTGCTGACCGATGCGTTCGAGACGGTGATGGCCACCGTTACCTTCTCGCGCCGGTTGTTCGGGCGGCACGGCGATCCGGCATTCATCGAGAAGCTGCTGCGCGACCTGACGCTGTGGGACAAGCGCAATGCGAAGATGACCGAATTGTCGGGCGGCATGAAACGCCGGGTGATGATCGCCAAGGCGCTCAGCCACGAGCCCGACATCCTGTTCCTCGACGAGCCGACCGCCGGGGTCGATGTGGAGCTGCGCCGCGACATGTGGCGGCTGGTCCACGACCTGCGGGAACGCGGCGTCACCATCATCCTGACGACGCATTATATCGAGGAGGCCGAGGAGATGGCCGACCGCGTCGGCGTCATCGCCCGGGGCAAGCTGATCCTCGTCGACGAAAAGTCCGCGCTGATGCGCAAGCTGGGCAAGAAGACGCTGACGCTGACGCTCGCCGACCCGATCGAGCGGGTGCCCGACACGCTGTCGCACTGGCCGCTGACGCTGACCGACGGGGGGCATGTGCTGACGTTTTCGTTCGATGCCACCGCCGAGGACAATGGCGTCCGCGCGCTGCTGCGCGCCGTCGACGAGGCGGGCGTTGCGTGGAAGGACATCGCGACCAAACAGTCGAGCCTCGAGGATATTTTCGTCGGGCTGGTCCATGAACAGGAGGGCCGGGCATGACGTTCAACTGGCACGGTGTGCTCGCCATCTATCGCTTCGAACTGGCGCGGTTCGGGCGCACCATCTGGACCTCGCTGCTGACGCCGGTCATCACCACGTCGCTGTATTTCGTGGTGTTCGGCACCGCGATCGGCAGCCGAATGAACGAGGTATCGGGCGTGCCGTACGGCGCGTTCATCGTCCCCGGACTGATGATGCTCACCATGCTGACCGAGAGCATCTTCAACGCCAGCTTCGGCATCTTCATGCCGAAATGGTCGGGGACGATCTACGAACTGCTCTCCGCGCCGGTCTCCACGCTGGAGACATTGGTCGGCTATGTCGGCGCGGCGGCGACCAAATCGGTCATCGTCGCGCTGGTGATCTTCGCTACCGCGCATCTGTTCGTCGACGTGACGCTGGCGCATCCGCTGTGGGCCTTCGCCTATCTCCTCCTCGTAGCCGTGACCTTCTGCCTGTTCGGTTTCATCCTCGGGCTATGGGCCAAGGGGTTCGAACAGTTGCAGGTGATCCCGCTGCTGGTCGTGACGCCGCTCACCTTCCTTGGCGGGGCATTTTATTCGATCGACATGCTGCCGGGCGTATGGCGGACGATCAGCCTGTTCAATCCGGTCGTCTATCTCATCAGCGGGTTTCGCTGGACCTTCTTCGGGACCGGCGACGTATCGGTCGCCGCCAGCCTCGGCGCGACGCTCGGCTTCCTGTGCCTGTGCGTCGCGGTCATCACCATGATCTTCCGCACCGGATGGCGGCTCAAGAAATAAGGACGGTTGCGATGGATTTGGGAATTGCCGGCCGGACCGCGATCGTCTGCGCCTCCAGTGCTGGACTCGGCCGGGCGTGCGCGACCGAACTGGCGCGCGCGGGCGTGCATGTCGTAGTCAACGGACGCGATGCGGCCAAGCTGGCCGCGACGGCGGCGGTGATCCGGGCCGAGACCGGCGTGACCGTGACCGAAGTCGTCGCCGATCTTTCGACCGAGGCCGGCCGCGCGGCGCTGCTCGCCGCCTGCCCCGCCCCCGACATCCTCGTCAACAACAACGGCGGGCCGCCGGTCCGGCCTTATACCGAACTGGAGGCCGATGGCATCCGTGCCGGGCTGGAAGCGAATTTCGTGACTCCCGCGCTGTTGTTGCAGGCGGTGCTGCCCGGCATGGTCGAGCGTGGCTTTGGCCGGGTGATCAACATCACCTCGGGATCGGTCAAGATGCCGCTTCCCGGACTCGACCTGTCGAGCGGCGCGCGCGCCGGGCTGACCGGGTTCGTGGCGGGGATCGCGCGTCAGGTGGCAGGCGCGAACGTGACGATCAATGCGCTGCTCCCCGGATCGTTCGACACCGCCCGCATCGCGTCGATGAGCGAAGCGGCGGCGGCGAAGAACGGGACGACGCCGGAGGCGGAAAAGGCGAAGCGCGCGGAAGCGATTCCGGCGAAGCGGATCGGCGATCCGGCGGAGTTCGGCGCGGCGTGCGCGTTCCTGTGTTCGGCGCAGGCGGGGTTCATCACCGGGCAGAGCCTGCTGATCGATGGCGGGGCGTTTCCGGGGATTTTGTGAGGGCTCTGGTCACGCGGCGGTAGGAAGGAAATTGGTTCGCGCGAAGGCGCGGAGACGCGGAGAAAAAGCAGAAGGGTTTTTCGCGCAGAGGCGCAGAGAGGTTCCGGGTGGGACAACTGCGGTTCGTCCGGCGAAGCCTTTTCCTGCCGCCGCCCGAGATAGAAAGCCGCTATCGCGGCAAACACTCCCTCTCCGCGCCTCTGCGCCTCTGCGCGAAAAAATTCTTCCCGAGTGAAGCCGGGCCATGCCCCAACCCCAAGCGGCTCCCCTTCGCGTCTCCGCGCCTTCGCGTGAACCAACCTTCTTCCGGCCGTCAGAAGATACCAAGAAACTTCTTGCGCTGCTCCTTGCGCTCGCCCCGGTTCGACCGGCCGTTTTCCGCCTTGGCGGTGGTCCCCCGCCCCACGTCGTCGCGCGCCTCGCCACCGGTCGTACGCTGGGCCCGTGCGGTGGCGCCCGCCAGTACCGGCCCGCATGCCGTCGCCTTCGCATCGCCCGGATCGACGAACGCCAGCACCCCCGCCAGCGGCGTCGCGACCACTGCCAGCCCCAGCGCCGCACCCGCCCGGCCGAGCAATTCGGGGCTGACGACCGAATAGGAGGGAGAAGCGAAATAGCCGCCGATGCCGACCGGCGATTGTCCCCCCAGCAGCGAGAATCGCTTCGAATCGGCCCGGAACGCGAGATCGATCGTCTCGTTGCGGAAGCTGAACCCGCCGCGCCCGATCATCACGTTCTTCTGGGTATCGATCAGGATCGGGTCGGCCGCCGCCACCCCCTGTCGCACGGTGAAGCCGATCAGCCCGCAGTTGATCCGCACCGGCTCCTTCAACCGCCCCTCGAACATCTTCTGGGCAAAGGTGCCGAGGTCCAGTTCGGACAGTTGGATGTTGCGCGTCCAGAAACTGCCCGCCGGCAGGATGATCGCAATCCGCCCGTTCGAGGCCGCCAGCGAATCCTGCACGGTATCGCCGACCCCGGTCAGCTTCACCCGCGCCTTGACCGTGCCGGTCGTCCCCGCCTCCTCGACCCCCCATCCGGCGAGCAGCCGCCCCATCGGCGTCGGCGACAGGCGGATGTCATAGTCGGTGACGGCCGGGCGCTTGCGCGCGTCGATGACGATGTCGGACGCGACATTGCCGCGCGCCATCGCGAAGGTGAGCGGCGACAGTTTGAGCAGCCGGTCTTCCAGGTCGAGCGTCAGATCGGCGTTCGAGATCGGCAGGCTGCGTGCGCGCAGCGTGCCGACCTTGTAGCGGACTTTCGCGTCGAAATTCTTCAGCGCCTCGACGTTCAGCCGGGCGTTGGGCAGCAGCCGGGGGGCATCGCCTTCGCGGGTGATGACGCCCGCCGCCCCCTGCGCCTCGACCCGTTCGAGATCATAGCCGACGAAGGCCGACACATCGACGATGTCGAGCGTCCGCGTCGTCAGGTCGGCGGTCAGCAGCAGGCGGGGTTCGCGCTGGGTCACGGTCAGGCTGCCCGCCAGATCGCTGTCGCCGAACACGCCCCGCAACCGGGTGAATTTCCAGTCGGGCCCGTCCTTGGTCATGCGCCCGGTCAGGCGATAGGTGCGCGTGTCGGGCGTGAGGATTCCCAGCACCGCGAACACATCGGCCAGATTGCGCCCGCGCAGCCGCACCGCGAGGTTCGATCCATCGAGCTGGGTCGGTCCGGGCAGCGTTCCGGCAAGGATCGCGACCGATCGCGCGACCTCGATCCGCGCGGTCAACTGGTTCTCGCCGCCGCGGATCGTGGCGTTGGGCGACTGCAACTGCCCGGTCAGCCGGAACGGGCGGCCGCGCACCGTCCCCTGCCCCCGCGCGCGGATCGCCGAATCGAAGCGGGTGTCGCTCGACGTGACGGTATCGAGCAGGAAATTGCCGTCGAGCACGAACTGCGGATCGCGGTAGCGGATGCGCGTGTCGCGGAACGTGCCGGCACGTACCACCGGCAATTCGAGCTTCTTGCCCTTCGCGTTCGGATCGCCGAACGTCCAGGTGTTGCGCTGCCGTCGCGCGTCCCAGTGGAGGTCGGCACGCGCGCCGTCGAGGTCGAGCCAGTTGACCCGCCGCCGCCCGAACAGGAAGGTCAGCGTCGCGACCGAGCTGTCGAGCTTGCGCGCCTCGAACGTGTTGCCGCCGCCGGCCCATGCGGGGTTGGAGACGCTCAACCCCTCGGCCAGAAACTTCAGATCGATGGGGTTGAAATAGAACTGGAAATCGCCCGCTACCCGGATCGTCCGGCCGCTCTGGGCAGAGGCGATGCGTTCGAACGTGCCTTTCAGAAACCGGCCCTTGGTGATGAACAGCACCAGCCACGCCAGAACAACCGCCGCGACGATGCCGAGCAGGACCCGCACGACGATCCGTCGCCAGTCGCGGCGGGGGCGGGGCATGTCGGCGGAGCCGATCGTCTGGGGAACTTCGGCCATGCCGGATCAACCGTTCGGCGGCGTAACGAGTTCCGGCGGTTGCCTTTTGGCGCGCGCCCGGTTAGGAGCGCGCTCTTTCCACGACCCCGAAGGGATTCGCCCGGCCATCTGGGGCTGCCGCGGCAATCCGCACGTCGTGATTTTCGAGGAGACCAAAATGCCCAAGCTCAAGACCAAGAGCGGCGTGAAGAAGCGCTTCAAGCTCACTGCCACCGGCAAGATCAAGCACGGTGTCGCCGGCAAGCGCCACCGCCTGATCTCGCACAACGCGAAGTACATCCGCCAGAATCGCGGGACTTCGGTCCTGGCCGACGCCGACACCGCGCGTGTCAAGGCGTGGGCGCCCTACGGCCTTCGTTAAGGAGTACTGACCAATGGCACGCATCAAGCGCGGCACGACCACCAAGGCGAAGCACAAGCGGATTCTGGATCAGGCGAAGGGCTATTACGGCCGTCGCAAGAACACGATCCGCATCGCGCGCCAGGCCGTCGAAAAGGCCGGCCAGTACGCCTATCGCGACCGCAAGGTTAAGAAGCGCACCTTCCGTGGCCTGTGGATCCAGCGCATCAACGCCGGTGTCCGCGCGGAAGGCATCACCTATTCGCAGTTCATGCACGGCTGCAAGCTGGCCGGCATCGAACTCGACCGGAAGGTCCTGGCCGACATCGCGATGCACGAGGAAGCCGCCTTCAAGGCGATCGTCGCGCAGGCGAAGGCCGCCCTGCCGGAACAGGCCGCCGTCGCCGCGTAACGCGCTGGCGGTTCCTGTTAGGGACACGAGACGCCGGTGGGGCAACCCGCCGGCGTTTTTGTGTTTTCCGGTTGCGGGTCTGGCTCCGTCATCCCGTCGAAGGCCAGACCATAATCGTCGTTCCCGCCTGCGCGGGAACGACGAGCGGGGCCGGCTGCGCATCTTCGAACCCTGCGTCTACATCGTCGCCAGTCGGCGCAACGGCACGATCTATACCGGCGTCACCAGCAACCGCGTCCAGCGCGTCCACCAGCATCGCAGCGGCACCTTTCCCGGCTTTACCATCGACCATGACTGCACCCGCCTCGTCTGGTTCGAACGCCACGACACCATGGAAACCGCCATCCAGCGCGAGAAGCGGATCAAGAAGTGGAACCGTGACTGGAAGCAGAATCTGATCGAGCAGACCAACCCCCACTGGCACGACCTCGCCACGGGGCTAGGCTTCCCGCCCATCCCGCAATAAAGCGGCAGGATATCTGCGTTACCACCGGAGCCACCGTGACCCCCGATCTCGACCAATTGCGCGCCGATCTGCTCGCCGCCATCGATGCCTCCGCCGGGCTCGATGCGCTCGACGCGGTGCGTGTCCATGCGCTGGGCAAACAGGGGGCGGTGACGGGACTGCTCAAGACGCTGGGCGGGCTGTCGCCCGACGAGCGGCAGGGCGTCGCGCCGCGCATCCACGCCCTGCGCGAGGCGGTGAGCGACGCCATCGCCATGCGCAAGGCCGATCTGGAGGCGCGCGCGCTGGCGGCGAAGCTGGCGTCGGAGCGGGTCGACCTGACGCTGCCGGTCGATCGCCCTGCTCCCGGCGCGGTGCATCCCGTCGCCCAGGTCATGGACGAACTCGCCGAAATCTTCGCCGATCTGGGCTTCGCGGTCGCGACCGGGCCGGAGATCGAGGACGACTGGCATAATTTCACCGCGCTCAACATTCCCGAGACGCATCCGGCGCGGGCGATGCACGATACGTTCTACGCGCAGCGCCGAAGCCTGCGGGGCGAGCAGTCGGCAAGCGCGGCCGGCGGTGCCGAAGCGCCGTCCGACGACGGTGGCTCCGCCACCGTCGCGCCCGAACGCTACGTCCTGCGCACCCACACCTCCCCGGTGCAGATCCGCACGATGATGGCCCAGCAGCCCCCGATCCGCATCATCGCGCCGGGCCGGGTCTATCGCAGCGATTCGGATGCGACCCACACGCCGATGTTCCACCAGATCGAGGGCCTCGTCATCGATCGCGGCATCCATATGGGGCATCTCAAATGGACGCTGGAGACGTTCCTCAAGGCCTATTTCGAGCGCGACGACATCGTCCTGCGCCTCAGGCCCAGCTATTTCCCGTTCACCGAACCGTCGGCCGAGGTCGATGTCGGCTACCGCCTGGAAAAGGGCCGTCGCGTCGTCGGTGGCGATCCGGCGAAGGGCAACGGCGGCTGGATGGAGGTGCTGGGCAGCGGCATGGTCCACCCCAGGGTGATCGCGGCCTGCGGGCTCGACCCGGACGAGTGGCAGGGCTTCGCCTTCGGCACCGGGGTCGATCGGTTGGCGATGCTGAAATACGGCATGGACGACCTGCGCCCGTTCTTCGACGGCGATCTGCGCTGGCTCAGACATTATGGATTCAACAGCCTCGACGTGCCCACGCTGTCGGGAGGAGTAGGCGCATGAAGTTCACCCTTGGCTGGCTCCGCGAGCATCTCGACACCGATGCCGGGATCGACACGATCCTCGATGGGCTGACCCGCATCGGGCTGGAGGTCGAAGGTGTCGAGAACCCGGCGGCGAAGCTGGACGGCTTCCGCGTCGCGCGGGTGCTGAGCGCCGAGCGCCATCCGCAGGCGGACAAGCTGCAGGTGCTGTCGGTCGATGCCGGTGACGGCCCGATGCAGGTGGTGTGCGGCGCGCCCAATGCGCGCGCGGGTCTGCTCGGGGTGTTCGGGATGCCCGGTGCGACGGTGCCGGCGAACGGCATGGTGCTGAAGGTCGCCGCGATCCGCGGTGTCGAATCGAACGGCATGATGTGTTCGACCCGCGAACTAGAGCTGGGCGAGGATCACGACGGGATCATCGAACTGCCGCAGGACGCCCCGGTCGGCACCCCCTTCCCCGCCTATGCCGGGCTCGACGATCCGGTGATCGACGTCAGCATCACGCCGAACCGGCAGGACTGCATGGGCGTGCGCGGCATCGCGCGCGATCTGGCGGCGGCGGGATACGGCGTGTTGAAGCCGCTCGTCGTGCCGCAGGTAGCGGGCGACGGTCCCGGCCCCGATATCGCCATCGAGGATGCCGGGGGTTGCCCGGCGTTCCACGGACAGGCGGTGCATGGCCTCACCAACGGCGAATCCCCCGACTGGATGCGCCGGCGGCTGACCGCGATCGGGCAGAAGCCGATCTCGACGCTTGTCGACATCACCAATTACGTGATGTTCGATCTGGGGCGGCCGCTCCATGTGTACGACATGGCCAGGCTGAATGGCGGTCTCGTCGCGCGCAAGGCGGTGGCCGGCGAGAGCGTGGTGGCACTCAACGGCAAGGCGTATACGCTGGCCGGCGGCGAGACGGTGATCGCCGATGCGGGCGCGGTCCACGACATCGGCGGGATCATGGGCGGCGAGCATTCGGGCGTGTCGGCCGACACCACCGACGTGCTGATCGAATGCGCGTATTTCACCCCCGAAGCCATCGCCCGCACCGGACAGCGGCTCGCGCTGACCAGCGATGCGCGGACGCGGTTCGAGCGCGGGGTCGATCCGGCGTTCCTCGACGACGGGCTGGCGATCGCCACCGACTATGTGCTGCGGCTGTGCGGCGGGACCGCCAGCGGCGTGACACGCGCGGGCGAGCCGCCGCTCGACGCGCGGACGATCGTCCATGATCCGGCGCGGGTCGCGTCGCTCGGCGGGCTGGACGTCGCCCCGGCGCGGCAGCGTGAGATTCTGGAACGGCTGGGCTTCACGATCGGCGACGACTGGACGGTAACGGTGCCGTCGTGGCGGCGCGATATCGACGGCGTGGCCGATCTGGTCGAGGAAGTGATCCGGATCGAGGGGCTCGACAAGGTGCCCTCGACCCCGCTCGATCGCGGGGCGGGGGTCGCGCGGCCGACCGCGACGGCCGAGCAGAAGCTGGAGCGGCGGATGCGTCGCGCGGCGGCGGCACGTGGCCTCGCCGAGGCGATCACGTGGAGCTTCATCGCCGACGACGCGGCCGCACCGTTCGGTGGCGGGGCGTGGGAGGTCGTGAACCCGATCGCCAGCGACCTGGCGGTCATGCGGCCGTCGCTGCTGCCCGGACTGCTGAGCGCCGCCGCGCGCAACCTGAAGCGCGGGGCGGGCAGCGTGCGGCTGTTCGAGATCGGCCGGCGCTATCTCGCCGATGGCGAGCGGGCGACGCTGGGCATCGTGCTGGCGGGCGAGCGCAGCCCACGCGGCTGGCGCGGCGGCAAGGCGCAGGGCTTCGACGCGTTCGATGCCAAGGGCGAACTGCTGGCGCTGCTGGAGGCGGCGGGCGCGCCGGTCGGCAACCTTCAGGTGATGGAGGCCGTCGGCGAGGTGTTCCATCCGGGGCAGTCGGCAACGCTGCGGCTCGGCCCCAAGACGGTGCTGGCGGTGTTCGGCGTGCTGCATCCGCTACTGGCGAAGGCGTTCGACCTGCCGCAGGGCACGGTCGCGGCCGAACTCTACCTCGACGCGCTGCCGGCGAAGCGGGGCAGCGGGTTCATGCGCCCGGCCTATGCGCCGCCCACATTGCAGGCGGTGACGCGCGACTTCGCGTTCCTCGTCGGCGATGGTGTCAGCGGCGACCAGTTGGTGCGCGCGGTGCGCGGCGCGGACAAGGCGGCGATCGTCGATGCGCGGCTGTTCGACGTGTTCGTCGGCAACGGGGTCGAGGCCGGCCACAAGAGCCTCGCGGTCGAGGTGACGTTGCAGCCGGGTGCCAAGAGCTTCACCGATGCCGAGTTGAAGGCGGTGTCGGACAAGGTCGTCGCGGCGGCGGCCAAGATCGGCGCGAGCCTGCGGGCATGACCACCACCTTGTCGAACGGCATCCTGACCGCGACGATCGCCGATCTGGGCGCGGAGTTGCTCTCACTCAGCGATGCCGGGGGGCGCGAGCTGATGACCGACGCCGATCCGGCGTATTGGACCGGGCATGCGCCGATCCTGTTTCCGATCGTCGGGCGGCTGCACGGCGATCGCTATCGGCTGGGCGACACGAGCTATGTCATGCCGCAGCATGGCTTCGCGCGGCGGCGCAACTTCGCGAAGGTCGCACAGGACGACACGTCGGCGACGTTCGCATTGGCGGACGATGCCGAGACGCTCAGCATGTACCCGTTCGCGTTTGTGCTTCACGTGGAACATTCGCTGGAAGGTGCGACGCTCAAGACCTTGGTAAGCGTGACAAATTCGGGGGAGCAAGACCTGCCGGCGAGCATCGGCTTTCATCCGGCGTTCGCATGGCCGCTCCCCTATGGTGGGGCCAAGGAAGCGCACCGGATGATGTTTTCCGACGCCGAAGCGGGCACCATCGCCGAAATCGCGGCCAATGGGACGATCTCGGCCAACCCCCGGCCGTCGCCGCTGGAAGGTCGGGTGTTGCACCTGACCGACAGGCTGTTCGAAGACGACGCGCTGGTCTGGGACCCGGTTGCCAGTACGTCGGTATCCTATGGGACCGAGAGCGGACGGCAGTTGCGGGTCGATTTTCCGGGGATGCCGCGGCTGGGAGTCTGGACGAAGCCGGGTGCGAACTTCGTCTGCATCGAGCCGTGGGACGGGATCGCCGACCCGGAAGGGTTCGATGGCGATATCTTCGACAAGCCCGGAATCCGCCGGGTCGCGCCGGGAGAGACGCATCGGGTGGCGATGTCGGTGACGTTGGTCGGTTGATTGTCACGCGAAGGCGCGGAGGCGCGGAGAAGAAGGTTTTTCGCGCGGAGGCGCAGAGAGGTTGTGCCCAGGACCGCTGTAGTGGTCCGGCGAAGCCTCCCGTTATCGCGTGAGAAGGAGAGCCGCTGACGCGGCAGGCGCACCTCTCTGCGTCCTTCGCGTCCTCTGCGCGATAACTTTTTCTTCTCCGCGCTTCCGCGCCTTCGCGTGAAAACAGCCTCGAACGCCGGACCCGTTGCGGTTCCCCCCCGCGCGCCCTAGAGCGCGGCCATGACTCAGTTTGCCGATCGCCGCACCTTCGCGATCATTTCGCACCCCGACGCGGGCAAGACCACCCTCACCGAAAAGCTGCTGCTGTTCGGCGGCGCGATCCATCTGGCCGGGGAGGTCAAGGCGCGCGGCGCGGCGCGGCGGGCGCGCTCCGACTGGATGAAGATCGAGCAGCAGCGCGGCATCTCGGTCACATCGTCGGTGATGACGTTCGAGCGGAACGGCCTGACCTTCAACCTGCTCGACACGCCGGGCCACGAGGATTTCAGCGAGGACACCTACCGCACGCTGACCGCCGTCGATTCGGCGGTGATGGTGATCGACGCCGCCAAGGGCATCGAGCCGCAGACGCGCAAGCTGTTCGAGGTGTGTCGCCTGCGCAACGTGCCGATCATCACCTTCGTCAACAAGGTCGACCGCGAAGGGCGCGATCCGTTCGCGCTGCTCGACGAAGTGGCGGAGATGCTGCAACTCGACGTGTGCCCGATGACGTGGCCGGCGGGCATGGGCGGACAGTTCGAGGGGATCTACGACCTCGTCGACAACCGGCTGCTCCAGCCCGAGGCGGGAACGAAGGATTTTCAAGGCAAGGTCGAACAGTTCGCCGGCCTCGACGATCCCCGGATCGACAGCGTGCTGTCGCCCGAAGGCGCGGAGCGGCTGCGCGAGGAAGCCGAGCTGGCGGTGGCGGGCTATGCCGCGTTCGACGGCGATTCCTATCGCGCGGGCGACCTGACGCCGGTGTATTTCGGATCGGCGCTGAAGGAGTTCGGCGTCGATTCGCTGATCGACGCCATCGCCGCCCACGCCCCGCCGCCACGGCCGCAGCCGGCCGAGCCCGCCCCCGTCGCGCCGGGCGATGCGCAGGTGACGGGGTTCGTGTTCAAGGTGCAGGCGAACATGGACCCCAACCACCGCGATCGCATCGCGTTCATGCGGCTGTGTTCGGGGACGTTCCGGCGCGGCATGAAGCTGACCCCGACCGGGCACGGCAAGCCGATCGCGATCCATTCGCCGATCCTGTTCTTCGCGCGCGAACGCGAACTGGCCGACGAGGCGTTTCCGGGCGACATCATCGGCATTCCCAACCACGGGACGCTCAGGGTCGGCGACACGCTGTCCGAACGGGCCGATGTGCGCTTCACCGGGCTGCCCAATTTCGCGCCCGAAATCCTGCGCCGCGTCGTGTTGAAGGACCCGACCAAGACCAAACAGTTGCGGAAAGCCCTCGACGACATGGCCGAGGAAGGGGTGACGCAGGTCTTCTATCCCGACATCGGATCGAACTGGATCATCGGCGTGGTCGGGCAGTTGCAGTTGGACGTGCTGCTGTCGCGGCTGGATGCCGAATACAAGGTCGCGGCGGGGCTGGAAATGGCCCCGTTCGAAACCGCGCGCTGGGTGTCGGCGGGCGATCCGGTCGACCTTAAGGCGTTCACCGATCTGCACCGATCGGCGATGGCCAAGGATCGTGACGGCAATCCGGTGTTTCTGGCCAAGAGCGCGTGGGAAGTCGGCTATATCGCCGATCGATATTCCAAGGTGACGTTCGCGGCCACGCGGGAGCGTTGAGGTTCCCGCGAGCGGCGGGAAGGCCCGAGGCAGGCTGGTTCACGCCCTTGGGGTGAGCCCGAAACTCAGGCCACCCAGTCGCGCTCCAGCCGCCGGCTCGCGAGCGCCATCAGCGTGCCGGCAACGAGATACAGGCACAGCGCCGCCGCGATCGCGTAGCGCAAGGATTCGGTGCCGTAGGTGGGCGCGAGGCTCTTCGACAATTCGCCGACGACCCAGCTTCCCAGCCCCAGCCCGATCAGGTTGTTGACGAGCAGGAAACACGCCGAGGCGGTCGCGCGCATATGCGCGGGGACGAGGTGCTGCACCGCCGTCAGCACCGGCCCCAGCCAGACATAGACCAGCGCCTGCGGCAGCAGGAACAGCGCGAACGCCGCCGTCCATCCGCCCGACAGCACGCCCGCGATGAACAGCGGCGTGCCGAGCACGTAACAGGCGGCGGGGAGCAGCGCGTACCAGCGCTTGTCGCGCGCGCCCAGCCGGTCGCCGAGCGCGCCGCCGAGCAGGATGCCCGCCACCCCGCCGGTCAGCAGCAGCGCGCCGAAGAACTGGCCGGTCTGCACCAGCGACAGGCCGAAGCTGCGCATCATCAGGCTGGGCAGCCAGAACGCCACGCCATAGCCGCACATCGACCCCGCCGCCGCGCCGAACGCCAGCAGCCAGAACCCCGGCTTGGCGGCGAGGATGCCGAACACCCGGCCGACCGGAACCCGGTCTGCGGCCACCGGTGCGCGCGGGACGTCCTTCACCAGCCAGCGGAAGAACGGCGCGATGACGAGGCCGGCGAGGCCGACGGTGAAGAACGCGGTGCGCCATTCCACCGCCTGCGCGATATAGCCGCCGAGCAGCACCCCGCCCGCCGCGCCCAGCGGAATGCCGAGCGAATAGACGGCAAGCGCACGGGCGCGGCGCTCGGGCGGAAAGCTATCGGCGATCAGCGCATAAGACGGGGCGACGCCGCCCGCCTCCCCCACCCCGACGCCGAGGCGGAACAGGAACATCTGGGTGAAATTCTGCGCGGTGCCGCACAGCGCGGTGAACGCGCTCCATACCGCCAAGCTGATGGTGATGACCCAGCTTCGGCTGGTGCGATCGGCAATCAGCGCCAGCGGAATCGCCAGCGTCGAATACAGCGCGGCAAAGGCGAGGCCGCCGAGCATCCCCATCTGCGAATCGTCGAGGTCGAGATCGCGCTGCACCGGCTGGGCGAGGATCGACAAGATCTGCCGGTCGAGGAAGTTGAAGCTGTACACCAGCAGCAGCATGGCGAGGGTGAGACGGGGGTTCTTCATGATGGCCCTCTACAGGCGGTGCCGGATTTCCGTCATTCCCGGCCGCGCAGGAACGATAGATGTCGTGGTTTCAGGCCGGATCGACCTTCGACGAAATGCCGTCCCAACCTGCTCCCCTCCCTGGAAGGGAGGGGTTGGGGGTGGGTCGGCCGGTTGTGGAACGCTTCTGTTTCCTCGCGGGCCGACCCACCCCCGGCCCCTCCCTTGTCAGGGAGGGGAGGCGCCAAGCGCCGCCGTCCGGCTGAATGTCGCGTCCGCCCTAGAACCGCACCTCGAACGTGGCGGTGGCGGTGCGCGGCGGGCCGTAATAGCCGATCACCGAATTGCCGAAGAGCGCGCCGGGGAAGTTGTAGCCCCCCACCCGATAGCGCTGATCGGTCAGGTTGCGCAGCGCCACGCCGAGGCGGTAGCGGCCGCCCTCCGAAATCCAGTTCGCGGCGGCGTTGACCAGCGCATAGCCGTCCTGATCCAGCGCCGGGGTGGGAATCTCGAACAGCGAATAATCGCTGCGCAACGTCACTTCGGGAGTGATCGACAGCGTGCCGCCGGCAACATCGGTCGAGGCGGTGAACGAGGCGGCGGCGGTGAACTCAGGCGTGTTCTGGAACACGCGGCTGTTGGCGACGTCTACGGGCGTGGTGCCGCCGCCGACGAACGTCAGGAATTCCTTGTAGTCGGCGTTGGTGTAGCCCAGCGACACCTGCGCCGAGAAATGGCGCGACGGGACCATACGGCCCTCGATCTCGACGCCGTAGATGTCGGCCTTGCCGGCATTATCGACGAAGCTGGCGATGCCGCCGGCGACATTGGGAACCTGTATCGTCACCTGCTGGTCAGTGTAGCGCGAATAATAGCCGGCAAGGTTCAGGAACAGCGTGCGGTTCAGGAACGCGCCCTTCATGCTGATTTCGGTGCTGCTGATCTTTTCGGGATCATAGCCGTTCACTGTCGTCGGGGTGAACACCGCGTCGCCGCGCATGTCGAAACCGCCCGATTTGAACCCCTTGCCCCATGACGCATAGAGGTTGAGGTCGGGGCGCGGCTCATAGGCGATCGAGACGCGCGGGGTGAACTGGTCGAAGCTGCGGTCGTTGGTGTAATCGGTGCGGATCAGCCCCGGCACCGCGGCGGCATTGCCGAACCGGGGTGAGCGGATGCCGGTATAGTTGCGGCGGAACACCGTGCCGGTCTTGTCGTCCTTGGTATAGCGCAGGCCGGCCGAAATCCGCAGCTTGTCGGTCAGGTCGTAGCTCAGGTCGCCGAACGCGGCATAGCTCTTGGTCTTCACCTCGCCGGCGGTCAAGGTGGTGAGGTTCAACCCGCCCAGCACCGTGTCGAACGCGCCCGACGCTTTAGCATTGAGGTAGAACAGGCCGAACACACCCTGCAGCCGGTCGCCCTGCAGCAACAGTTGCAGCTCCTGCGTGAACTGCCAGTCGTCATATTCGGCGGGCACGTCGAGCGTGGGGAGCGCGGTATTGTCGAAATCGATGACGGTGTTGGTGGCGCCTTCGCGGTACGCGCTGATCGATTTGACGGTGAGCGTGTCGGACAGGCCGAACTCGCCGGTCAGCGACAGCCCCTGCGCCACCACCCGGTTGCGATCGCCCACCCCGGCGCGGGTGTCATAGACGCTGGCGGTCGGCGCGTAGCGCGCGTCGGTGCCGTTGCCGAGCAGTCGGGTGCCGTGGCGCGGGTTCGACCGGTCGAGCGTGCGGTCGCCCGCCAAGCGCACGAACACGCCGTCGCCGGGCGTCCATTCGGCCGAGACGCGCGCGGCCAGCACGTCCTTGTCATATTGATCGGCCCCGGTGGTCAGGTTGGTGCCATAGCCGTCGCGCTTGTAGCGCGCGATCGCGCCGCCGATCGCGAGGCTGTCGGTGAGCGGCACCGTGACTTGTCCGACAAGGTCGAACTGGTTGTACGAGCCATAGGAGGCGCGGGCGGTGGCGGCATAATCGTTGCCGAGGCGCTTGGTCACATATTTGATCGCGCCGCCGATGGTGTTGCGGCCGTAGAGCGTCCCCTGCGGCCCGCGCAGCACCTCGACCCGCTCGACGTCGAAGATGTCGAGCACCGCGCCTTGCGGGCGGGCGACATACACATCGTCGAGATACAGGCCGACGCCGGGTTCGAAGCCCCACAGCGGGTCCTGCTGCCCGACGCCGCGGCTGAAGGCGATCAGCGTGGAGTTGGAGCCACGCGCGATCTGGAGCGTCAGGTTCGGTGTCTTGTCCTGCAGCGCGGTAATGTCGACCGCGCCGGTGCGGGTGAGTTGATCGCCGGTCACGACCGACATGGCGATCGGCACGTCGATCACGCTTTCGGCGCGGCGGCGGGCGGTGACGACGATGTCGCCGTCGCCCTGATCCTGGGTGATCGACTGCGACCCGGCCGGGGTTTCGCGCGGGGTTTCCTGTGCCACGGCCGGCATGGCCATGGCGCTGCCGAGCAGCATGACGGTGCGGATTGCGAACGTGCGGCGCATCAACCTCTCCCTTTTGGACGCCACCCGTTGGTTCGGGTTGTACGTCGTCGTGGATCGCTATACTGAAAGTCGAACCGGGTTTCAACTTCAACCGGATGGAGAGGCCGAAAATGGCGAGCGAGGCGCACACGCCGGACAAGACGCCGCGTACCGAACGCGGGCGGCGCACGCAGCGCGCGATCCTCGACGCGGCAGCGGCGGAGTTCGGCGAGAAGGGGTTCCACGACGGGTCGGTCAGCGGCATCACCCGGCGGGCGGGCGTGGCGCTGGGCAGTTTCTACACCTATTTCGATTCGAAGGACGCGGTGTTCCGCGCGCTGGTGGCCGACATGTCGGCGCAGGTGCGCGATCATGTCGCCCCCGCGATCCGCGATGCCGACGGGCAGATCGCGGCCGAGCGCGCCGGGTTGTTCGAATTCATCCGCTTCGTGCGGGCGCACAAGGAACTGTACCGGATCATCGACGAGGCAGAGTTCGTCGATCCGGCCAGCTTCCGCCGCCATTATGCGACGACGGCGGAGCGGATTCTGGCGCGGCTACAGGCGGCGGCCGGGCGCGGCGAGGTGCGCGACGACGTGTCGGAGGTCCACGCGTGGGCGATCATGGGGATGAACGTGTTCCTCGGCCTGCGCTACGGGGTATGGGACGAGGATCGCTCCCCCGACGCGGTGGCGGACGCGGTGGCGACCCTGCTGGCACGGGGGATCGCGCCGGGTTCCTGATTCACGCGAAGGCGCGGAAGGCGCGCGCTTGCGGTTGGCGGCAGCGCTTCCCGATGCTGATCGGCTGCGACTGGGCAAAGCCGGCAAGTCGCCCGAACGCCCGTTTGTGGGAACGGCAGCTAACGCTCAGTTTGTCACCAACAGTAGCGGGGCCGAGCAAAGGCTGCGTCAACTTTGGAGTGGCTACTTCTACAGTATTCCTCAGATCGAAGGCACGATCGAGGTCCGGTGCATCAACGGTGCGCGGATGCAGTGAGGCTATGTCACAAGCCATATCCATACGAGAGTGCGGGTCGTTGGAAAGCAGCCGTGCGAACGACTTGTCGACGCGGACTGAAGAACCCGCGAACATCCGTTTTCGACCAGACCCGGCCATTCCCAAAATTCGATCCCGATAGAGACAGCTTCCGACGCCAAGGGCGTCAACCCGCCCTCGCCCGGAACCCCTCAGCGTCTCCGCGCGAACCAGCCTTCTTCACGCAGATCGAACGAAGCCGACTATACCGCCGGATAGCGCAGCCGGCCGATGAAGCGCGACAGGCTTAGGCTGCGTTCGGGGTCGCGCGAGGAGAGGAACTGGTGCTTCAGCTTCTCGAAGCGCATGATGCCGTCGATCCGCCGAGCGAGGAAGGCGCGGGTGTCGGCATGGCCGCCGCTCTCGTCGTCGAGGAACACGGTGACGGTCGCGGCATAGACCGCGCCGAGCATCGCCCGCTTGGTATAATGGTTGTAATCGGTCGCGGTATCGCCGGCCAGCCGCCAGATCAGGTCCATCGTCCGCCATCCGAGCCGCGCCGCGCGCGCGACGTTCTGCGGCATGGCGAGGATCGCGAGCGCGCGGCGCAACGCCTCGCGCTCGCCCGCCACCGCCGCCAGACGCGCCTCGACCAGCATGGTGATGCGCTGGCGGATCTTCATGGCGGCGAGCGCGTCGGCGGGCACCGCATCGATCATCCGCCGGTCGATCTCGGCGAACCACGCATCGATCATGTCGACCGCGCCGCCAGCGAAGGCGAGGCGCGCGACATCGGGATCGGCCCCGAACGTCTCCGCCGCCGCGCGCACCGCCGCATCGGACCAGCCATCGAACGCCGCATTGGCCGCGACCAGCGGGGCAAGCCCCTCGCGCAGTTCGTCGAGCGTCAGATCGGCGGGGGCCATCGCATCCTCCTTGGTCATGCGCCCTAGCTAGGCGCTCCCCCTGCCCCGCGCCAGCCCTTCGCGCGGACCTTGCGGCGCGATGGGTGCGTTGGGGCGGCTGACCTGAGGGAGTTCATGCCATGACCGAAGCCCGTAACGCCGTCCTCTACCGCATGGTGCTGAGCGATCACACCTGCCCGTTCGGGGTGAAGGCCAAGCAGTTGCTGCAACATGCCGGCTTCACCGTCGACGACCGCATCCTGCGCACCCGCGACGAGGTGGATGCGTTCAAGGCCGAACACGACGTCCCCACCACGCCGCAGGTGTTCGTCGGCGACGAACGCATCGGCGGGAGCGACGATCTCGAACGCTGGCTGGCGGGGCAGTCGGGTTGAGCAATACGGGATGGGGGGAGGAAGGTTGGCTTACGCGGAGAGACGCAGCCCTCGCTGCGATAGCGGCACTCCATTGCGGACGACAACGGACGGGAGGCTCCGCCGGATCGGTGATGGCCGTCCGTCCCGCTTGAACCCCTTCGCGTCTCCGCGCCTTCGCGTGGATCACCCTTCTTTCTGCCGTCGCGTATCGGAAGAAGATGTTTTCACGCGAAGGCGCGGAGACGCGAAGGGGTTGCGGTCGTGGTGAGGCGTTCGCGTAGCCGGTATGGCGCTGCGGACGGCTGCGTCCGGCAGGGAGGTGTTTTCGCGCAGAGGCGCAGAGGCGCAGAGGCGCAGAGATGAGGCGCTTGCCGCGATAGCGGCGCTCCATCTACCGGCTGCAACGAACAAGAGACTTCGCCGGATCGGTGAAGGCCGTCTCGATCGCAACGCCTCTGCGCCTCTGCGCGAAAACATCTTCTGCTTCTTCTCCGCGTCTCCGCGTGAACCGCCCTTCTTCCTGTTTCCCGTCACCACACCGCGACACGCACCGCGTCTTTCCAACGCCACCCGCTTGTCCTATCGGACGCGCATTCCGACCCGCATGATGCAGCGCCGCACGCGACCGCCGCCGGTGGGTCCCGTTCCAGTCCGGGGATACCCATGCCGTTCCGTTCGCTCGTCGCACAGCCTGCCGATTCACTGCTCCGCCTGATCGGGGCGTATCGTGCCGATCCGCGTGCCCACAAGATCGACCTCGGCGTCGGCGTGTTCCGTGACGATGCCGGCCATACCCCGGTGATGCTGGCGGTGAAGCAGGCCGAGATGCGGCTGATCGCGACGCAGGACAGCAAGGCGTATCTGGGGCCGGAGGGCGACAAGGGGTTCACCGCGCTGCTCGAACCGCTGGTGTTCGGCGATACCCTGCCCGCCGACCGCCGCTGCGGGTTGCAGACGCCGGGCGGCACCGGTGCGCTCCGGCTCGGCGCGGAGCTGCTCGCCAAGGCCGGGGTGCGCCGCATCCTCGTCGGGCAGCCGAGCTGGGCCAATCACGCGCCGGTCTTCGCCGCCGCCGGCCTTACCGTCGTATCCCATGCCGCGTTCGACATGGCGGCGCAGCGGATCGACCTGCCGGCGATGCGCGCCGCGATCGGCCAGGCCGAGGCGGGCGACGCGATCCTGCTGCACGGTTGCTGCCATAACCCGACGGGAATCGATCCCGATGCCGGCGAATGGCGTGCGATCGCCGATGCGGTGGCCGACAGCCGGCTGATCCCGTTCGTCGACCTTGCCTATCAGGGGCTGGGCGACGGCATGGAGGCCGACGCGCTGGGCACGCGGACCGTGCTGGGCGCGGTGCCGTTCGGGATCGTCGCCTATTCGTGCGACAAGAATTTCGGGCTGTACCGCGAGCGCACCGGTGCCCTGTGGGTGAGCGCGCCCGACGCCGATTACCGCGACGTGGTGCTGTCCAACCTGCTGGCGCTGGCGCGCGCCAACTGGTCGATGCCGCCCGATCATGGCGCGGCGACGGTGCGGATCGTGCTGGAGGACGAGCATCTGGCGGCCGACTGGCGCGGCGAGCTGGACGGTCTGCGCGGCCGGTTGCAGCGGTTGCGCGCCGAACTGGCGGCGATCGGCCAGGCAGGGTCGGTCGATCTCGCCCCACTCGCGCAGGGCAAGGGCATGTTCGCTACCCTGCCGCTCAGCCCGGGGCAGATCGAATGGCTGCGCGCGACCCACGGCATCTATATGGCCGGATCGGGCCGGATCAACATCGCCGGCTTCGCGCCGGGCGACATCGCGCGCTTCGGCGAGGCGCTGGTCGATCTTGGCCGGGCGGGCGTGAGCTAACCCGCCTTCCGCCGCTGCGTACCCACAATGGCGAGCGCGGTGGCGACCAGTGCCGCGCCGATCGCGTCGGTGGCGGTCAGCCGCTCGCCATAGGCCAGCCAGCCGATCGTCGCCGCCACCAGCGGCTGGACGAGCAGCGCGAGGCCGACGACCAGCGGCGTCAGCGCGCCGAGCGCATAGATCATCAGCCCCTGCCCCGCGATCTGGCTGACCAGCGCGAGCAGCAGCAGCGGGGACCAGGTGCCCGGCCAGATCGGTTCGCCGAGCAATAGCGCGAAGCCGAGCAGCGGCAGGACGCCGGCGATGCTGGACAGCGCCAGCGCGGGAAGCGGCGCGACGCTGCGCCGCACTCCGGCCATGACGATGAAATAGACCGCGTAGAGCACGCCGGCGAGCAGGCAGAACAGATCGCCCGCCAGATGCCGCGACGACAGCTCGGCCGAGCGCCCGATCAATAGGCCGCCGCCCACCGCCGCGAGCAGCAGCGCCGCGCCCTGCACCCGCGTCGGCCATTGGCGCATGGCGAGGAAGCCGTAGAGCGGGAAGATCAGCACCGCGCAATTGCCGAACAGCGTGGCGTTGGCGAGCGTGGTGCGGCGGATGCCGATGTGCCAGCTTCCCAGATCGACCGCAAAGGCAAGCCCGGCGATCAGGATCGGCAGCCACAGCGACCCCGCACGGGTCATCGCGCGCGGATTGGCCCATGCGGCGGCGACCAGCAGCACCGGCAGCGCGAGCAGGATTCGCCAGAAGGCGGCGGCGACCGGTCCGGTATCGGCAAGGCGCACGAACCACGGCCCGAATGCCAGCGCGACGTTGGCGACGATCACCGCCAGCACCGCGCGACGCGGAACGCTTGGGGGGAGCGAAGCTTTTGTTTCAGGGGATACCGGCTGCATGCCGCCCCCTACCCCCCTATCTTTCGCACGTCGCCCATAATTGATGTAGAGAGCCGCCATGCCGAGTTTGTTCGATTCCATTGCCTTCGGAGACATCGAAGCCCCCAACCGCATCCTGATGGCGCCGCTGACCCGCGGCCGGTCGAGCCGGGCACATGTGCCGAGCGCAATCATGGCGGACTATTATGCGCAGCGCGCTTCGGCCGGGTTGCTGATTTCGGAAGGCACCGGCATCAGCCGCGAGGGGCTGGGCTGGCCCTATGCGCCGGGGCTGTGGACCGACGAGCAGGTCGAGGCGTGGAAGCCGGTCACCGCCGCGGTCCATGCCGCCGGCGGTCGGATCGTGACCCAGCTCTGGCATATGGGTCGGGTGGTACATCCTGATTTTCTCGACGGGGCGGCGCCGTTGTCGGCATCGGCCACCACCGCGCCGGGACAGGCGCATACCTATGACGGCAAGAAGCCCTATGCGCAGGCGCGCGCCGCGACGACCGACGACATCGCGCGGGTGCTCGACGATTACAGCCGGGCGGCGCGCAACGCGAAGGCCGCCGGGTTCGACGGGGTGCAGTTGCATGCCGCCAATGGCTATCTGATCGACCAGTTCCTGCGCGACGGTGCCAACCAGCGCGACGATGATTACGGCGGCAGCGTGGAGAACCGCATTCGCCTGCTGGGCGAGGTCGTCGACCGGTTGATCGCCGAAGTGGGTGCGGGGCGGACGGCGGTGCGCTTCTCGCCCAACGGCGATACGCAGGGCGTGATCGACAGCGATCCGGCGAGCGTGTTCGTACCCGCCGCGAAGCTGCTCAACGACAAGGGTATCGCCTTCCTCGAACTGCGCGAGCCGGGGCCGGACGGCACGTTCGGCAGCACCACCCAGCCGCGCGTGTCACCGGCGATCCGCAAGGTGTTCGCCGGCCCGCTGGTGCTGAACCAGGATTATGACGGCAGCAACGCGCAGGCCGAGCTGGATGCCGGTATCGCCGATGCGATTGCGTTCGGCCGGCCGTATCTCGCCAACCCCGACCTGCCCGAACGGCTGCGGCAGGGCGCACCGCTCAACAAGGACGATATGGCGACGTGGTATTCACGCGGGGCCGAGGGCTACACCGATTATCCCACGCTCGAAACGGCGGCGGCGTAACCCCTAGGCACAGCGGATGGTAGCGGTGCCGCGCGTGCGACAGCGCGGGGTGCCGCCAACCGTGACGCTGCCCGATCCCGAGGCGGCGATGTCGGCGGTGTAGCGGGCACGATAGCGGCCGTCGCCGGTGCCGCTCATCTGGACCAGCAGGTCGCCGACGTCGAGTGCGTCGGCGGCGATGCTGCCGGCACCGTTGACCATGATCCGCGCGCGGCCGGTACGGCCGGCGAGGACCGCCCTGCCCGCGCCGAGCAGCGTCAGCGTCAGTTGCTCGGCATCGACTTCGCCCACCTCGATCGTGCCGTCGCCGGTCAGCGCCAGATCGACCCGGCTGGCCCGCGCGCGATCGAGCCGGACGGTGCCGCCGCCGCGCAGGCTGATCGCGGCGACGCGCGGGGTAGTGACGATGATCGCCGGGGCGGCGGTGGCCGGCCGGCCGCGATCATCGCGCAGCGGCTGGACGATCAGCGTATTGCCCTCGACGCGCAACTGCACCTGTTCGAGCGCGGCGGGATCACCGGCGGCACGCGCCGAGGCTCCGCTGCCGGTGGTGATGGTGACGGCATAGGGTCCGTCGACCCGCACCCGGTCGAAGCCGGTCAGCATCCATTGCCGTTCGGACGCGGGCTGGAGCAGGAGGACGGCGAGCAGGGTAGCGAGCATGGACGCAGCATCGCGCCCCGCACCGCCGATCGCAAGCGCGATCAGCCGCCGCAGCGCGCCTCGCCCGATCCCGCCTTGCGCACCGTGCAGCGCGCCCGTGCCCCCAGCGTCGCCGATCCCGATCCGGTGAGCGACACCGCCGCCGGACCGTCGACATCGGCCGAGACGTCGCCCGATCCCGCCACCGCGACCGAGGCCTGCGATGCCTTGACCTGGCGCGCGTCGATGTCGCCCGATCCGCTGAGCGACAACGCAAGGCTGTCGACCCGGCCGGCGGCGGCGATGGTGCCCGATCCGCGCAGGCCCAGTCGGGCGGTGCGGCCGGTCAGCCGGGCGATGGTCATGTCGCCCGATCCGGTCAGTTGCGCGGTCAGATCCGCCGCGCGATCGATCGACAGGTCGCCCGATCCGCTGAGCGTAGCGGCCTTCAGCGCGGGCAGGGTGACGCGGATCACCGCCGTCCGGTCGCGCCAGTTCCAGCCGGTCTGCGGCTTGCGCGCGATGCGCAGCGTCGTGCCCTTCACCTCGAAGGTCAGCCGGTCGAGCACGGCGGCGTCGCCGCGCGCCTGTACCGCGAAATCGCGGCCGGTAACGACATCGACCCGGTCGGGTCCGGCGAGGTCGACCCCCGAAAAGCCGCGCAGCGCGACGGTACGCTCGGCGGTTCGGGCAGGTTCGCTGGCTCCGCCATTGCTGCACGCCGCCATCATCAACAGTCCGACCATCGCTGCGCGCATCACTTCCCCCTGTGTATTGCCGTTACAATACAGCATGACGATGGCCACGCAACCGCAAAAAGGGCGGCCGTTGCCGACCGCCCCGTTCGCAACCGCAGCCGACCCAAGGTCAGGCGGCGGTCTTTTCCTTGTTATAAATCGCCGCGGCTTCGCGCAGGATCTCGACGATGCGGTCGAGCGCTTTGGGCTCGTCGACCTGCTCCATCGCCGCCAGTTCGCGCGCGAGGCGGCTGGCCGCCGCTTCGAAGATCTGGCGCTCGGAATAGCTTTGTTCGGGCTGGTCGTCGGCACGGAACAGGTCGCGGACCACTTCGGCGATCGACACAAGGTCGCCCGAATTGATCTTGGCTTCATATTCCTGGGCGCGGCGCGACCACATCGTCCGCTTGACCTTGGGCTTGCCCTTCAGCGTTTCCATCGCCTCGCGCATGGTCTTGTCCGACGACAATTTGCGCATGCCGACGCTTTCGGCCTTGTTGGTCGGAACGCGGAGCGTCATCCGCTCCTTTTCGAAACGCAGAACATAGAGTTCGAGCTGCATGCCAGCGATTTCGCTGCGCTGAAGCTCGATCACACGACCGACGCCGTGTTTGGGGTACACGACATAATCGCCGACATCGAAGGACAATGCCTTGGCAGCCATTGGTAACCTTTCCGTGGTCGTCACCCCGTTCGACGAGCGCAGCATCGGCCACGCGGAACAGCGGGCAGACAGGTCGGCGACGGGGGCGTAAGCTAGAGGTGGCTCTCCGGGCGGGGGCGCTTGGACAAGTGCCGCCGTCGGGCGAGGCTATAGCATCACCGCAACAAAATTACCAGTGGCAAAGCCGAACCGGTTTGGCACGGTCCGGCGACGCACTGTTCCACGTGGAACAAGCGCTTGGCCGATCAGTCGCCCGCGCCGGGTTCTGCCGAGAAATGTTCCTCGTACTTTTTCTCGACGCCCTTCCACTTGTCGGCATCGGGCGGCGTCTGATTGTCGTTGCGGGTGACGTTGGGCCATTGCGCCGAGAAGGTCGCGTTCAGCTCCAGCCATTGCTCCAGCCCGGATTCGGTATCGGGCAGGATCGCTTCGGCGGGACATTCGGGCTCGCACACCCCACAGTCGATGCACTCGCTGGGGTTGATGACGAGCATGTTCTCGCCCTCATAGAAGCAGTCGACCGGACACACTTCCACGCAGTCCATGTATTTGCAGCGGATGCAGGCGTCGGTGACGACGTAGGTCATGGGTCGAACAAGCTCCGGGACTATTGCGGTCCCGCGTTATGCCGGGGAACCCGCCCCGTCAACGGGGCTGGACGACCCTGGTTCCAGCAGCGTGTAAAGCGCCTGTACTTCGGACGGGGGACCGCGCCGGACCGGCAGCGCCTCGACCCGCAGCACCCGCACCCGCCCATGAAGCGGAAAGGCGAGGATATTGCCGACCCGCACCGGGCAATGCGCGCGTTCGATGCGGCGGCCGTCGATCCGCAGCATCCCCGCCTCGGCTATCGCCTGCGCCGCGCTGCGGCTTTTGGCGAAGCGGGTGAACCACAGGAACAAGTCGAGGCGGATCGACGGATCGGCGGCGGTGCGCGGCATCAGCGATCGAACGCCAGCCCGGCGAGCGCGCCAAAGGCATTGCCGGGGCGGGCAACCGGCGGCGGGGCAACGCGAACCGGAGCGCGGCGCGGCGGCCCACCCCAACGCCACTGCGGCACGGCATCAACCGGGGCCGCGGGACGAAAGCCGAGCAGCGTCATCAGCGGCGCGATCGTATCGGGCTTCAACCCGATCGAGGTGGCCAGCGCGACGTCGGGGGTGAAGGGCGCCGCACCCTTGCGACTGTCGTGGATCGCGCGCGCGATGCGTTCGAGCAGGTCGACCCGCACCGCCTGCGCACCCAGCCGGCGGAAGCCCCACGCCCCCTGCCCGGCGGGAAGGATACTAGCGCCGACCGGGGCAAGCGGTTCGATCGGCTGCCCGTCGCGCGCCGCGAGCAGCGCCGCGCGCCAGCGAGCGGCGGCGGGGCGGAACAGGCGCGGGTCGAACAGGTCGAGCGTGCCGATGGTGATGCCGGCGCGACGCAGCCGGCGACGGTCATCTGGGTCGAGCGCGTGGGCCATCGTGTCGAACCCGTCGCGCGGAGCGATACCGCCGACCTCGGCCAGCGCGGCGGCGATCGCGCGCAGCGTGCCATTGGCCGCCGGGTCGCGCGACAGCGCGGCAAGCGTGGTGAGCGTCGGCACCTGCCTTGCGCTGCTCGTCGCGACCCATGTGGTCAGCCGGTCGCGGACCTGCCCCTGCGTGTCGCGCGACAGGACGGCAAGGCTGCGGTCGAGCGCGATCACCGGCCGGTCGAGCGTCGGCCCCGGCCCCAGCGTCGCGACGGTCAGACCGTTCCACGTGACGCCCGGCACGCCCCCCGGATCGGCGAGCAGCGCCAGTTCGGCATCGACAGCGACCACCAGTTCGCTGCCGCGTTTGGCGAGTTCCTTCGCCAGCCCTTTTTCGGCAGCGGCGATCAGCAGGCGTTTGTCGGCGACGCGGGTGTCGGGCGACACGTCGAAGCGGAAGCCAGTCAACCGACCAATGTCATGACCATCAACGCTGACCATGCCATCCGGCGCGACGTCGACCGGCAGGTCGGCCGCCCCTGCCCCGATCCTGCGCAGCAGCACCGTCGTCCGTTGATCGACGAACCGCTGGCGCAGGCGGTCGTGCAGCACATCGGACAGCTTTTCCTCGACCGCGCGGGTGCGCGCCGCCCAATGCTCGGGATCGAGCAGCCAGTCGGCACGGTGCGCGATATAGGCCCAGCTTCGCGCGGCGGCGATGCGGCCGGCGATCGTCTCGACATCGCCGTTCATCTGGTCGAGCCGTTGCAGTTCGTCGGCGAACCACTGGTGCGGGATATGCCCCGCCCCCTCGCTCAAATGGCTGAAGATGCGGCCGACGAAGCGGCTGTGCGGGTCCGGCCCTAGCTTGCGGAAATCGGGCACGCCGCACGCCGCCCACAGCCGCCGGACCATCATCGGCGAGCGGGTGCGCGCGCGGACCCAGTCCTCCTCGGCGAGCCGTTTGAGCACGATCAGGTCGATCGCCTGCGGCGCGACGGTCAGCACGGGATGCTGCGGCTTTTCCTCCAGCGAGGCGATGAGCGCGTCGAGGCTGGCGAAATCCGGCTCGCCCCGCCGCCAGTAAAGCCGTTCGAGCGGGGGGATATGATGCCCCTCGATCGCCAGCACTTCCTCGGGCGTAAAGGCGTTCGGCCCTTCCTCGACCAGTGCGCCGAAGCTGCCGTCCTTGTGATGCCGCCCGGCGCGGCCGGCGATCTGCGCCATTTCGGCGACGGTCAGCCGCCGCTGCCGCCGGCCGTCGAACTTGCGCAGCGAAGCGAAGGCGACATGCGCGACGTCGAGGTTCAGCCCCATGCCGATCGCGTCGGTGGCGATCAGATAATCGACCTCGCCCGACTGGAACATCTGCACCTGCGCGTTGCGGGTGCGGGGCGACAGCGCGCCCATCACCACCGCAGCACCACCGCGCATCCGGCGGATCGCCTCGGCCACCGCATAGACTTCCTCGGCGGAGAAGGCGACGATCGCCGAACGACGCGGCAGGCGCGACAGCTTGCGCGCGCCGGCGTAGCTGAGCGTCGAGAAGCGCGGCCGGGTGATGATCTCCGCATCCTTCACCAGCGCGCGGACCATGGGTTTGAGCGCGTCCGAGCCGAGGATCATCGTCTCCTCGCGCCCGCGCGCGCGCAGCAACCGGTCGGTGAAAACATGGCCGCGTTCGGGGTCGGCGCCCAGTTGCGCCTCGTCCAGCGCGACGAACGCCGTCTCGCGCTCCAGCGGCATCGATTCGGCGGTGCAGAGGAACCAGCGCGCCTTGGGCGGCACGATCCGTTCCTCGCCGGTAACGAGCGCGACATTCTCGACGCCCTTCATCGCGACGACGCGGTCATAATTCTCCCGCGCCAGCAGCCGCAGCGGAAAGCCGATCATGCCCGAGGCATGGCCACACATCCGCTCGATCGCGAGATAGGTCTTGCCGGTATTGGTCGGCCCCAGCACCGCAGTGACCGGGCTACGCGCGAACTGACTCATCACCGGTAACATCGGGTCTGTCGGGCGTGCATGCAACGGCTTTCGCGTGCTTTCCCTTTGCCGCTGCGCCGCCACCGCCGGTCGCGATGCGGGGCCCGGTTCATTTGACTTTAAACCATTGCCTTCACAGGAGGAGCATCGGGCCGGGACGGGCGGCCACAGCATGGGATTGGGCCGGCGTGTTCCTGCGCAACGAAGACGGACTGGAACTGGCCGGCGGCACCAGCGCGCTGCGCTTCGGCCGTGCGCCGATCATGGCCGCGCCGCGCGTCGTCGCCGATTGGCGCGCGGCGGCCGAACGCACCGACTGGACCCCCGATCTCGGCGCGGCGATCGGATCGCGCGACTGGTGGCGCGGGCTTGCCACCTGCACCGCGCTGTGCGGCGCGGTCTGGATGCTGGCTCCGTCGCTGCATCAGCCGATCTGGATCGCGGTTCCCACCCCGCTGAGCGACACCGCGCTCGACGAGGCCCGGACATTGTCGTTCGGGGCGAGCGCATTGGGGGCGACCAGCGGGATGCGGATCGCGCCGACCGTGCGGGTCCGGCCGCTGGCCAATACGCCCGAACGGCCGACACTTGAGGCGACCGCGACGCTCGGCAGCGGCCTTGCCGGCACGCTCGAACGATCGGGCGTGGGTGCGGGCGAGGCACGGCAGGTAGCGGCACTGGTCGCCGGCCGCGTCGACCCGGCCGAGCTGTCGCCGGGCACCCGGCTCGACATCACGCTTGGGCGGCGCGACAGCGTGGCGCAGCCGCGTCCGCTCGAACGGCTGGCGTTCCGCGCGCGGTTCGATCTGGCGCTGGACGTGGTGCGCGAGGGCGGCGTGCTGCACCTCGATGCGCGGCCGATCGCGATCGATCATCGGCCGTTGCGGATCCAGGGGCGGGTCGGCGCCAGCCTCTACCGCGCGGCGCGTGCCGCCGGCGCCCCGGTCCGCGCGGTCGAAAGCTATATCAAATCGGTCTCCGGCCTCGTCCCGATGGGGCAGTTGGGACAGGACGACCGTTTCGACCTGATCGTCGAACAGGCGCGCGCCGCCACCGGCGAGGTGCAGTTGGGCGAGTTGTTATACGCCGGGCTGTCGGGGCGGCGCAGCGTGAAGCTGGTCCGCTGGCAGGACGGCGCGCGGACCGAATGGCTCGACCCCGCCGGCGTCGGCGAGCGCAAGGGGGCGATGACGTGGCCGGTGGCGGCGCGCGTCTCGTCCAACTTCGGCTGGCGGGTGCATCCGGTCCTCGGCTTCCGCCGGCTGCACAAGGGCATGGATTTCGCCGCCGCCTATGGCTCGCCGATCCGCGCGACCACCGATGGCGTGGTGGCAACGGCGGGGCGACACGGCGGCTATGGCAATTTCGTCAAGCTGCTCCACGGCGGCGACCTCGCGACCGGCTATGGCCATATGAGCCGCATCGTCGTGCGGCCGGGGATGCGCGTGTCGCAGGGGCAGGTGATCGGCTATGTCGGGTCGACCGGCCTGTCGACCGGGCCGCACCTGCATTATGAATTGTGGCGGCGCGGCGTGCCGATCGATCCGCGTGGCGTGGCGTTCGCGACGGTGCAGCGGCTGTCGGGCGAGGAACTGGCGCGCTTCCGGCGGACGGTGGCGCAGTTGATGGCGCTCTGATCCGTTTCACGTGAACGCCGGGGTGGCGTGCTATCGCCCCTGCGCGCGCCATCGGCGGATGGTCCGTTCGACGATCGCATCCTCGTCGCCCGTCTCGCGCCACAGCGTCGTGAACGACGGATCGGCCGAGGCCGGGCGCAGATGCGGTTCGAGGTCGTCGAACAGGATGCGGATCGGCGTCGCCACCCCCTCCCCCACCGCGATGCACTCGCGGTTGCGCAGCGCCGGAATCGCATCGAGGAAGCCGCGCGCGCCCTCGGGCATCGCCGCGCGGACGAACGCCTGATCGCGTTCGTTGTTGAGCCGCATCGCAAGGATCGTCCCGCATTGCGACAGCACGCCTTCGGCCAGATCGGACGGGCGCTGGGTGATAAGCCCCAGCGAGACGCCGTATTTGCGCCCTTCCTTGGCGATGCGGTTGAGGATGTGCGCGACCGGCGATCCCTCGGCGTTGCGTTCGTTGGGGACGTAGCGGTGCGCCTCCTCGCACACCAGCAGGATCGGGCGACGCGGCTCGTCGCGCGACCATAGCGCATAGTCGAACACGAGGCGGGCGAGCACCGACACGACGACCGAAGTGACTTCGGACGGCATGCCCGACACGTCGACGATCGACACCGGTCGCCCGTCGGCGGGCAGGCGAAACACCCGCTTCAGGAACGCCGCCATCGTATCGGCGACGAGCAATCCCGAGAACATGAAGCCATAGCGCGGGTCGGCGCGGATCTCCTCGATCCGCCCCTTGATGCGCAGATAGGGCGCAGTGTCGCCCGCACGGTTCATCTTGCCCATGTCCTGTTGCAATATCTGGAGCAGGTCGGACAACAGATAGGGGATCGGCGAGTCGACCGTCAGCCGGCCGATGTCCTGCGCCAACCGGTGCCTGGCGCGGGCGGCGAGCAGGCACCGGCCGAGAATATCGGCATCGACCTGCCGTTCGGGGCCGCTGCTGGTCAGGAAGATCTCGCCATGTTCGCGCAGGTCGAGCAGCCAATAGGGCAGTTGCAGGTTGCTCGCGTCGAGCCGCATCCCGCGCTCGCCGAACGCGGCGGCATATTCGCCGTGCGGGTCGACCATCACGATATGCGCCTGCGGATTGGCGTCGCAGATGCGGTGAAGGATCAGCGCCGCCGAGGTCGACTTGCCGGTCCCGGTCGAACCGAGCAGCGCGAAATGCTTGCCGAGCATCGCATCGACATTGAGCATCGCCCGCACGTCGCGCGCGGGATGGACATGGCCGACCGCGACATGGCCCTGATGATCGGCGGCATACAGGCGGCGCAGATCGGTGGTTGTCACCGGATGGACCGGGGTGCCCGGCAGGGGAAAGCGGGTGACGCCGCGACGAAATGCGCCGATCTCCCCGGACAGGTCGTCGCCTTCGCCCATGAAATCGACCTTGGCGACCAGTGCATCGTCGCGTTCGGCAAGCCGCAGCGCGCGGATGCTGGCGATGATCCAGCGCTGGCCGACGCGCATCTTCACCTGCGCGCCGATCTGGCCACCGGCCGCCGTGACCGGATCGCCCTCCCCCGCCAGTGCATGGACCGCCGGCAGATCGAGCAGCAACTGGCTCGCCGAACCGGCGACGTCGAGCACCGCGCCGATGACCGGCGGGTGGCGGGCGGGATCAGGTTCGGAACGCGGCTCCATCCCCGCGTATTGCAATACGCAGGGTTAAGAATTGCGTATCAGATACCTTCGCCGGTCAGCCGCTGACAGACGAGGTCGAGCTGTCCCAGCGTCGAATAGCCGATGGTGATCGCGCCGCCCTTGTCGCCATGGACGATCGATACCTTGAGGCCCAGCACATCGCCCAACTGCCGTTCGAGCGCGCGCAGATCGGCATCGATCGAGCCGTCGTCGGCCGCCAGCGGATCGCGTGGCGGGCGGGGTTTGGCCGGTTCGTCATTCCCCTTGGCCCCGCGCGCGAGCTTTTCGACCTCACGCACCGACAGGCCCTTGGCGACGATGCGCTGGGCAATATCCTCGGCCTCAGGCACGTTGATGAGCGCGCGGGCATGGCCCATGCTGATCCGCTGGTCGCCGAGCATGTCCTGGATCGATCGCGGCAATTCGAGCAGCCGCAGCAGATTGGCGATGTGGCTGCGCGACTTGGCGACCAGATTGGCGAGCACTTCCTGAGTATGGCCGAATTCGTCGATCAGCCGGCGATAGCCCTCGGCCTCCTCGATCGCGGTCAGGTCGCGACGCTGGATATTCTCGACCAGCGCGATTTCCATCGTCTCGGCATCGCTCAGGTCGCGGACGACGACCGGCACCTCGTGCAGCCGGGCGCGTTGCGCCGCGCGCCAGCGACGTTCGCCCGCGACGATCTCATAGCCCTTGCCATGCGGGCGGACGACGATCGGCTGGATGATCCCGCGCGCGGCGATCGACTCCGCCAGTTCGTTCAAGGCAGCTTCGTCGAAGAAACGGCGCGGCTGTCCGGCCATCGGCGTCAGCGCGGTGATCGGCAATTGCCGGACGCCCGCCGCCGGGGTGGTCCCGCTGCGGCCCGCCGCGCCGTCGCCGTCATTGTCGCCGAACAGCGAGCTGAGGCCGCGACCAAGGCCGCCGGCGCGGGGGCGACGCGGGGTCTGGGTATCGTTCATGCCGCTTCCGCCAGTACCGGCAGGCGGGCGATGACTTCACGGGCGAGCGCGATATACGCCTCCGATCCGGCGCAGCGATAATCGTAAATCAGCGCGGGCATGCCGTGGCTCGGCGCTTCGGACAGGCGGACGTTGCGCGGGATCACCGTGTCGAACACGACCTTGCCCAGCACCGCGCGGACATCGTCGCTGACCTGATCGGTCAGGCGGTTGCGCCGGTCGTACATGGTTAGCACGACGCCGAGGATCGACAGGCCGGGGTTGAAGCGGCCGCGGATGCGCTCGACCGTGCTGAGCAACTGGCTCAACCCCTCCAGGGCGAAGAACTCGCATTGCAGCGGCACCAGCAGCGCATGGCTGGCGACCATCGCGTTGACGGTGAGCAGACCGAGTGACGGCGGGCAATCGATCAGGATCACGTCCCAGCGCCCGCCGCTTGCCTCCACCACCCGGTCGAGCCGGTGGGTCCGCGCCTCGAACTCGATCAGTTCGATCTCGGCGCCCGACAGGTCGACGGTGGCGGGCACGATCGACAGGCGCGGCACCTTGGTGGGGATCACCGCTTCGTTGAGCATCATGTCGCCCACCAGCAGATCATAGGTCGAGAATTGCCGGTCGTTGCGGCCAATGCCAAGCCCGGTCGAGGCATTGCCCTGCGGATCGAGGTCGAGGATCAGCACTTCGAGGCCGGTCGCGGCCAGCGCGGTGCCGACGTTGATCGCGGTGGTGGTCTTGCCGACGCCCCCCTTCTGGTTGGCGATCGCGATGCAAATCATGCCTTCTGCACTCCGGTGGCGACCACGATCGACGACGTCGGATCGGTGATGCTGTGTTCCACGTGAAACGTTCCGCGCCAGTCCGCCCGGGCTTCGGCAAGCTCGTCGGCGGCGGCGCGGCCCTTGGGCAAGACCCATAGCGTATCGCGGTTCGCATGCCCAAGGCCGATTGCGAACAACTCGGACAATCGCGCAACCGCCCGCGCGGTGATGATCGCCGCCGGCCGGTCGGCGGGCAGCCGCTCGATCCGCGCCTGATGGACGACGACGTTGGCGAGGCCAAGGTCGCGGGCCATCTCGCCGAGCAGCGCCGCGCGGCGGGCGCGCGGTTCGACCAGCACGACCCGGCGATCGGTAAGGATCGCGGCAACGATGCCGGGGAAGCCCGCACCCGATCCGACGTCGATCCAGCCCCCCGCCCCGGCCCCATCCGTTAGCGGAACCAGTTGTGCGGAGTCGAGCAGGTGGCGTTGCCAGATCTGCGGGATGGTCGAGGCGGCGATCAGATTCTGCCCGGCGGTTTCGGCAACGATGCGCCCGGCGAAGGCGGCCAGTGTCGCCATCCGATCCGCGCCGAACCGCGCGGCGATCCACGCGCGGGCGTCGTCCTCGCTCATGCCGCGATCCTCTGGCCACGATGGTGGAGCAGGATCGCGACCAGCGCGGCCGGCGTCACGCCCTGCACCCGGCTGGCGGCGGCGAGCGTCTCGGGCTGGGCCGTGGTCAGGCGTTCGATCATCTCGTTCGACAGACCCGGCACGCGCCCGAACGGAAAGTCGCGCGGCAGGACGACATGATCCTCGCGCGCCGCGACCAGTTCGGCCGACTGGCGTTCGAGATAGGGAGCGTAGCGCGCATCCTCGATCAGTTCGCCCAGCACATCGTCCTGTTCGGCAATCCCGAGATGCGCCGGGGTGACACCATGGACCAGCAGCCAGTCGGTGCCGCTGCGCTGATCGGTCCCGCCAACCGGGGCACCGGCCGCCTGCAACGCGGCGGCACCATAGCGCCGGTCGAGCCGGGTCTGGAGCGCGGCGCGACGGTCGGCGCGGTCACGGTTGTAGGCCAGTCGCTCGGCCGACAACAGTCCGACCTGTTCGGCCAATCCGCCCAGCCGGGTCGTGGCATTGTCCGACCGCAGGCGCAGGCGATATTCGGCGCGTGCGGTCATCATGCGATAGGGTTCGGACACGCCCTGCAAGACGAGGTCGTCGATCATCACCCCGATATAGCTCGACGCGCGATCGAGGATCAGCGGATCGAGGCCCAGCGCCTGCGCGGCGGCATTGGCCCCGGCGACCAGCCCCTGCCCGCCCGCTTCCTCATAGCCGGTCGTACCGTTGATCTGCCCGGCGAAATACAGCCCGGCCAGCGCGCGCAACCCCAGCGTCGCATCGAGCGCGCGCGGATCGATATAGTCATACTCGACGGCATAGCCCGGCGTTTCGACGACCACCGCTTCCAGCCCGGCGACGCTGCGCAGCATCGCCACCTGCACATCGGTCGGCAGCGAGGTCGACACGCCGTTGGGATAGACGAGGTGGGTGTCGAGCCCTTCGGGTTCGAGGAATATCTGATGCCCGTCGCGATCACCGAAGCGGTGGACCTTGTCCTCGATCGACGGGCAGTAGCGCGGCCCCCGCCCCTCGATCGACCCGGAGAACAGCGGCGAGCGATCGAGCCCGGCGCGAATGATGTCATGCGTCCGCGCCGTCGTTCGGGCGATGGCACAGGCGAGTTGCGGCAGCCGCCGGGCGGGATCGCTCAGCGGCGACATCGTCCAGACATCGGCGTCGGACGGCTGTTCGGGCAGCGCCGCCCAATCGATTGTCCGCCCGTCGAGCCGGGGCGGCGTGCCCGTCTTGAGCCGGGCGATCGGCAGCGACAGGTCGCGCAACTGTTGCCCGAGCCGGGTCGCGGCACGTTCGCCAATGCGGCCACCAACCGATCGCTCGTCGCCGCGAAACATCGTCCCGCCGAGGAACGTGCCGGTCGCCAGCACGACCGCGCTCGCCGCGATCACCGTACCGTCGGCGAGTTCGACCCCGGTCACGCGGTCGCCGGCAACAGTCAGCGCGACACTGTCCCCGGCGATGATCGTGAGGCTGGGATGGGCGAGCAGCGCCTTGACCGCGGCGGCATAGCGCACCCGGTCGGCCTGGATACGCGGCCCCTGCACCGCCGCGCCTTTCGAGCGGTTGAGCATGCGATGATGGATCGCCGCCCCATCCGCAGCCTGCGCCATCAGCCCGCCGAGCGCGTCGATTTCACGGACGATATGGCCCTTGCCCAGACCGCCGATCGCCGGGTTGCACGACATCGCCCCGATCCGGTCGGGCATGAAATCAATGAGCGCGGTTCGTGCCCCACGCCGCGCGGCCGCTGCCGCCGCTTCGGTGCCGGCATGGCCGCCACCGACGATCACTACGTCAAAAGTCATGCTATCTCGTCGTTCCACGTGGAACATCATTTCCCGATACAGAAGCGCCCGAACAGTGCGTCGAGCATTGCCTCGGTCGCCTGTTGTCCTGTCAATGCTGCAAAGCCGTTAAGAACATAGCGCAGTTCCTCGGCGATCAACAGCGGGTCGCGCTGGGCCGCCGCACGGTGCAACGCGGCCGCAGCGTGCGCGGCATGCGATGCCTGACGCCGGTTGAGCGCAAGGTCGTCGATCGCGGGAAGCAGCGCGCGTGCGGCATCGGCGAGTGCGGTCCACAAGGCATCGATCCCCTCGCCGCTATGCGCCGAGACGGCAAGCCGCCCTGCCCCGCCCGGCCGACCGGGCAGGTCGGCGCGCGGGCACAGCGCGATGACATGGGCGTGGTCGGGCGGCGTATCGTCGCCAAGCCAGACGAGAATATCCGCCGCCGCGATCGACCGGGCGGCACGGTCGATGCCGATCGCCTCGATCGCGTCGTCGGTCGCCTCGCGCAGGCCGGCGGTGTCGAGGAACAGCCACGCGATGCCGCCGCGCGTCACCGGCGTTTCGATCACGTCGCGCGTCGTCCCGGCGATTGGCGATACGATCGCCGCCTCGCGACCGATCAGCGTGTTGAGCAAGGTCGACTTGCCGGCATTGGGCGGCCCGGCCAGCACGACGCGGATACCGTCGCGCAACCGTTCGACCGGCGGCGCGGCGAGGACGGTATCGATCGCGCGGGCAAGGTCGGCGGCATCGTGGCGAACACCGTCGATCACCGCGTCGCCGGCATCGACATCATCCTCGTCGCCATGATCGAGCACCGCCTCGACCGTCGCCGACAGTCGCGTCGCGGTCGCGGTCCAGTCGGCGACCTGCCGCCGCAGCCGCCCGCCGCTGGTGTCGATCGCGATCCGCCGCTGCGCTTCGGTTTCGGCCGACAGCAGATCGGCAAGCCCCTCGGCTTCGGTCAGGTCGATCCGACCATGCGCCAGCGCGCGGCGGGTGAACTCGCCGGGGAGCGCCGCGCGCAATCCCGGTTGCGCGGCGAGTACCCGCTCGACCGCGTCGACCACCGCGCGTCCGCCGTGCAGGTGCAGTTCGACCAGATCCTCGCCGGTCGCGGTCGCCGGACCGGGAAACACCAGCACCAGCGCCCGGTCGAGCAGCCGGCCATCGCCGGGATCGCGCAGGTCACGCACCCCGGCGCGGCGCGGCGGTGGGAGCTTGCCCGCCAAGACGCCGGCGGCGGCGATCGCGCTCCCCCCCGATAGTCGCAGCACCGCGATCGCGGCGGGCGGGCGGCCGCTCGATACCGCGAAGATCGTGGTCGTCATGTCACCCGCCGCGCGCGGCGCTCTCGAACATCTTGCGCCAGAAATTGATGCCCGCCTCGCCCATCGGTGCCCAGCTCCGCATCATCTGGTCGAGCATCTCGGGGCTGGCGCCCTTCTCCATCGTGTCGGTCAGCATGCCGATGTAACGGTCATGCACTGGCGTGAAATCGGGCAGCCCCATCGCACGCCGCGCTTCCTCGGGCGTGCAGTCGACGGTGAGGTTGATCTTCATGGGGTCCCCCGGGTTTGATGTGCTGAGATAGGAATAGGGGCGAATGGGTTGAAATGCGAGAACGCCCGCGCTTCCGGTGCGGGAAGTACGGGCGTTCTTGGCGTTCTGGCGGACATGGGCGAAGCCCATGTCGTCGGTCGGGCTTTTTGCCCGCCGGCCAGATCGATGCGACTCCTGCGGCGGCACGCCGCAGGGCGCATTCGATCACTGGTTCATGCTGTCGAAGAAATCCTCGTTGGTCTTCGAATTCTTCATCTTGTCGAGCAGGAACTCCATCGCGTCGACGGTGCCCATCTGCATCAGGATACGGCGCAGCACCCACATCTTGGAGAGCTTGGTCTTGTCGACCAGCAGCTCTTCCTTGCGCGTGCCCGACTTGCCGACGTCGAGTGCCGGGAAGACGCGCTTGTCCGCCACCTTGCGGTCGAGGACGATTTCCGAGTTGCCGGTGCCCTTGAACTCTTCGAAGATCACTTCGTCCATGCGGCTGCCGGTATCGATCAGTGCCGTCGCGATGATCGACAGCGAGCCGCCCTCCTCAATGTTGCGCGCCGCGCCGAAGAAGCGCTTGGGCCGCTGCAACGCATTGGCATCGACGCCGCCGGTCAGCACCTTGCCCGACGATGGCACGACGGTGTTGTAGGCGCGGCCGAGGCGGGTGATCGAATCGAGCAGGATCACGACGTCACGCTTGTGCTCGACGAGGCGCTTGGCCTTTTCAATCACCATTTCCGCCACCTGGACGTGGCGCTGCGCCGGTTCGTCGAAGGTCGAGGAGACGACCTCGCCCTTCACGCTGCGCTGCATGTCGGTGACTTCTTCCGGCCGCTCGTCGATCAGCAGGACAATCAGGAACACCTCGGGATGATTGTCGGTGATCGCCTTCGCCATGTTCTGCAACATGACGGTCTTGCCGACGCGCGGCGGCGCGACGATCAGCGTGCGCTGGCCCTTGCCCTGCGGACTGACGATGTCGATGACCCGCGCCGACTTGTCCTTGATCGTCGGATCGAGCTGATCCAGCGTCAGCTTCGATTCGGGATAGAGCGGGGTCAGATTGTCGAAATTGACGCGGTGGCGCACCGCATCGGGATCGTCGAAATTGACCGACACCAGCTTGGTCAGCGCGAAATAGCGTTCGCCGTCCTTGGGCGCGCGGACCTCACCCTCGACCGTGTCGCCGGTGCGCAGCCCATGTTTGCGGACCTGGTTGGGCGAGATGTAGATGTCGTCGGGGCCGGCGAGATAATTCGCCTCGGGGCTGCGCAGGAAGCCGAAGCCGTCCTGGAGCACCTCGATCGTGCCGACGCCCATGATCTGCTCGCCGTTTTCGGCGCGCGCCTTCAGGATCGCGAACATCAGATCCTGTTTGCGCATCGTCGACGCGCCTTCGACCCCCAGTTCCTCGGCCATCGAGACGAGGTCGGCGGGGGCATGTTTCTTGAGGTCTTTGAGGTGCATCGGAAGCGAGGTCCAGATCAGCGGTAGAAGGGCAAGGTCGGCAGCGAGGCGGACACGAGCGGCTGGGACGGGCGCACCGAGGACCGGGCACCGTTGGACGGGAAGTAGGTCCGGCGGCGAATCAAGTCAAGTAAGCCTCACGGTCCGGCGTCGATTCCCGCCGCCCTTCAGAACGGCTTCACCACCGCCAGCACCACCGCCGCGATCGCCGCCAGCGCGGGCAGTTCGTTAGCGAGGCGCAACTGGCGCGGGGTCAGCGTCGGCCGCCCCGCCGCCAGCTTCCTCGCATAGCCGACCGCCCAGCCATGATAGCCGGTGAGCAGCACCACGACGAGCAGCTTGGCATGGAGCCAGCCCAGTCCCGCCCCGCCGTCGAACAGCCCGACATTGGCGGCAAGCACCAGTCCCAGCGTCCAGACGATGACCATCGCCGGCGTCAGGATCATCCGCCGCAACAGCGCCTCGCGCTTGATCCAGCGCGGCGGCTCGGCCGGGTCGGCCAAGCCCTCCTGATGATGCACCAGATAGCGCGGCAGCATGAACAGCCCCGCCATCCAGAAGATGACGAACACGACATGCGCCGCCTTCACCCAGAGATAGGCGCCGCCGAGGAACCCACTCATCCGCGCACCCGGCCCACGAGGCGTTCGACATGCGCGATCGGCGTATCCTGCTGGATACCGTGGCCGAGGTTGAAGACATGCGGCCGGTCTGGGAAAGCGGCGAGCACCCGGTCGACTCCGGCATCGAGCGCCTCGCCCCCGGCGATCAACAGCAACGGGTCGAGATTGCCCTGCACCGGCAGGCCAACCGGCAGCACGCCGTTCGCCCAGACCGGATCGACCGTCTCGTCGAGGCCGATCGCATCGACCCCCGTCTCGCGGGCATAGGCGGCGAGCTTGCCGCCCGCGCCCTTGGGAAAGCCGATCACCGGCACGCCGGGGCGCGCCGCGTGCAGCTTCGCGGCAAGCCGCGCGGTGGGGGCGATCACCCACGCCTCGAACTGCTGCGGCGAGAGGCTCCCCGCCCAGCTATCGAACAACTGCACCGCCTCGACCCCGGCATCGATCTGGCCGAGCAGATAGGTGAAGGTCGCCGCCTCGATCGCGGCGATCAGCGCGCCGAACGCCGCCGGGTCAGCATGGGCGAAACGGCGGGTGGCCGCCTGTTCCTTCGATCCCTGTCCCGCGACCATATAGGTGGCGACAGTCCACGGCGATCCGGCGAAGCCGAGGAAGGTGACGCCCGGCGGCAGCATCGCCGCCACCTGCCGCACCGTTTCGTACACCGGGTCGAGCCGTTCGGGTGCGCGGGTCAGCGCATCCACCGCCGCATCGACCAGCGGCGGGGCGAGCCGTGGCCCCTCGCCCGCCTCGAACCACAGATCCTGTCCCAGCGCGTGCGGGATGACGAGGATGTCGCTGAACAGGATCGCGCCGTCGAAGCCGAACCGGCGCAACGGCTGCACCGTCACCTCTGCGGCGGCGGCGCTGTCGTGGACGAGCTGGAGGAAACCGCCCTTCTCGGCCCGGAGCGCGCGATATTCGGGAAGATACCGCCCGGCCTGGCGCATGAGCCACAGCGGGGGACGCTCCTGTCGCTGGCCGAGCAGGGTCGAAAGGAGCGGTTTGGGGGAAATCGGAACGGACAGCGTCATGTCTCCACTACAGAGATAGGAATCTAGAAAGGTGGTTGAAGTGGTTGGGCGGTGGACAACGGGGCTTATGGTGGATTGCCCACAATGCCAACAGATTGACTCATCGCTGAATCGCGCAAAGCCCGCGATTCCGGTTTCATGATTCACATTATCCACAGCCTGTGGATAACTTTTGGGCCTGTGTCGGGTTTGTGGATCGCCTGTGGATAACTTCCGACTTATCCACAGCTTCCCGAGAGACCCGGGTTACGCTAGCGGTTTCCCCCGCGTTATCCACAGGCTTGTCCACACGGGGTCCCCATGCGCCTGCACCTCCATCTCCTGTCCGATTCCACCGGTGAGACGCTGGAGAACATCGCCAAGGCCGCGCTCGCCCAGTTCGACGATGTCGAGACGATGCGCCATTTCTGGCCGATGGTGCGCTCCGAGACGCATCTGGAGCGGATCCTCGCGGAGATCGCGGTCAATCCGGGACTGGTGCTCTACACCCTGGTCAATCCCGCCATCCGCCGGATGCTAGAGGCGCGCTGCGCCGCACTGGGCCTGCCGATCGTCGCGCCGATGGATGCGGTCAGCACCGCGCTCTCCAGCCTGCTGGGACAGGAAGCGAAGGCGCGGCCGGGGCGGCAGCACAGCCTCGACGCCGCCTATTTCGCCCGCGTCGATGCGATCCAGTGGACCATCGCCCATGATGACGGCATCGCGTCGGAGGATTGGGAAGAGGCCGACATCGTGCTGGCCGGCGTGTCGCGATCGTCCAAGACGCCGACCTCGATCTATCTCGCCAATCGCGGCTACAAGACCGCCAATATCCCGGTCGTGGTCGAAAGCCCGCCGCCACGCATCCTGTTCGGGCTGAAGAACCCGCTGGTGGTCGGGCTGACGACCAGCGCCGACCGGCTGATCGCGATCCGGCGCAACCGGCTGCTGTCGCTCAACCAGATGCCCGACACCGATTATGTCGAACAGGATGCGGTGACGCGCGAACTGTCCTTTGCACGGCGGATGTTCGCCGATAACGGCTGGCCGGTGATCGACGTCACCCGCCGCTCGATCGAGGAGACGGCGGCGGCGATCATCACCCTGTGCAACGACCGCCGGATGGAGAAACCCGCTTGATCGTCCTCGCCTCGCAAAGCGCCGCCCGCCGCTCGATGCTGGACGCGGCCGGCATTCCGCACGATGCGATCCCCAGCGGACTGGACGAGGATGCGGCCAAGGCCGCGCTCGCCGCCGAGGCACTCAAACCCCGCGACCTCGCCGATGCGCTGGCGGAGATGAAGGCGCTGCGCTGCGCCACGCGGGTGCCCGGCACGATCGTGCTGGGATCGGATTCGGTCGTGGCGCTGGCCGACGGGACGGTGCTCGACAAGCCGCTCGACCGCGCCGATGCTGCGCAGCATTTGCGCAAGCTGGCCGGCGGGCGGCACGACCTGTTCAGTGCCGCCGTCATCGTCGAGGGCGGCCGGCCGGTGTGGCGGCATGTTGGCCATGCGAAGCTGACCGTGCGGCCGATGAGCGATGCCTTCATCGAGACCTATCTCGACGCCGAATGGCCGGCGATCGCCGGCTGCGTCGGGTGTTTCCGTATCGAGGGTGCAGGCGTGCAGTTGTTCGACCGGATCGATGGCGATCACTGGACGATCCTCGGCCTGCCGCTGCTCGAACTGATGCGCTTCTTGCGCCAACGGGGAATGCTGCCGTCATGACACCCTATGCCGAGGTGATCGGCGATCCGATCGCCCAGTCCAAATCGCCGTTGATCCATGGCTTCTGGCTGAAACAACTGGGCATCGACGCCGGTTATCGCGCGACCCACGTCCCGCCCGAGAAGCTCGGCGAGTATTTCGCCGAGCGCCGCGCCGATCCGGCATGGCGCGGCTGCAACGTCACCGTGCCGCACAAGCTCGCCGCGCTCGACCATGTCGCCGATCCGGGCGACGTGCGCGGATCGATCGGCGCGATCAACACCGTGTTCCGCGGCGACGGCGGCGACTGGATCGGCACCAATACCGATGCGGCGGGCTTCCACGCGCCGATCGCCGGGCTGGACCTTGGCGCCAAGCCGGTGGTGGTGATCGGTGCCGGTGGTGCTGCGCGCGCGATCCTGTTCGCGCTGTCGAAGCTCGGCGTCGGGCGGGTGACGATCCTCAATCGCAACGTGCTGAAGGCCGCCGGGCTGCTCGCGAGCTTTGGGTTGAAGGGCGACGCGCTGCCGCTGACCGCGCCGCTGCCGGCGGCGAAACTGCTGGTCAACGCCAGCACGCTCGGCATGACCGGCCAGCCGCCGTTGACGATCGACCTGACCCCCCTGCCCGACGATGCCGTCGTGTATGACGCGGTCTATGCGCCGATCGAAACGCCGCTGCTGGCGCAGGCACACGATCGCGGGCTCGATACCGTCGACGGCCTCGAGATGCTGGTCGGACAGGCGGCGCTGGCGTTCGAGCTGTTCTTCGGGGTCGCGCCACCGCGCGACCGCGACGATGAATTGCGGGCAGCGCTGTTGAAGTGAGCGGACGGCGTCCGTTCGTCCTCGGCCTGACCGGATCGATCGGCATGGGCAAGTCCACCGTCGCCACGATGTTTCGCGACCTCGGCGTACCGGTGTTCGACGCCGATGCGACGGTGCATGCGCTGCAGGGACCGGGCGGCGCGCTGCTCCCGGCGATCGAGGCGGCGTTTGCGGGAACGACCGGACCCGCCGGAGTCGATCGCCCGGCACTCCGCGCTGCGATCTTCGGCGACGCCGACCAGCGGCGACAGCTCGAATCGATCGTCCACCCGGCGGTCGCCGAAGCGCGGCAAGCGTTCCTGCGCGATCACGCCGCCGCACCACTGGTCGTGCTCGACGTGCCGCTGCTGTTCGAGACGGGGGGCGAGCGATATTGCGACGCGGTGGCGGTGGTGTCGGCCGACGAGTCGGTTCAGCGCGCCCGCGTCCTCGCCCGGCCGGGCATGACGCAGGCGACCTTCGCCGCGATTCGCGCCAGCCAGATGGCCGATGCCGAAAAACGGGCGCGTGCGACCCATATGATCGATACCGGCACGACGCTGGACGCAACCCGGGCGCAGGTCGCCGCGCTCGTCGCTTGCATGGGGGCGGGGGAAGGCGGATAAGGTGCGGATGCGCGAGATCGTGTTCGATACCGAAACCACGGGGTTCAAATTTTCGGAAGGCGACCGGCTGGTCGAGATCGGTTGCGTCGAACTGGTCAACCGGGTGGAGACGGGCGCGGTCTATCACGCCTATTTCAATCCGGGCCGATCGATGCCCGCCGAGGCGCAGGCGGTCCACGGCCTGTCCGATGCGTTCCTCGCCGACAAGCCGGCGTTCCATACCGCGATCGACGATCTGCTGGCGTTTCTGGGCGACGCGCCGCTGATCGCGCACAACGCCAATTTCGACATGGGCTTCCTGAACGGCGAGCTGAAGGCGGCCGGTCGCCAGCCGGTCGCGATGCAGCGGATGGTCGATACGCTCGCCATCGCCCGCAGCCGCCATCCCGGCGCCAAGCACACGCTCGACGCGCTGTGCAGCCGGTTCGGCATCGATCGCAGCCGCCGCGTGCTGCACGGCGCGCTGCTCGACGCGCAACTGCTCTCGCAGGTCTATGTCGAGCTGATGGGCGGGCGGCAGATCGGCTTCGGGCTGGATGCCGCGCCGGCGACGACCATGGCGGAGACGGCCGGGGCACCCGTGCCCGCCGCCGCGCCGGTGCGGCCGCCGCGCGATTTCGCACCGAGCGAGGCCGAACTGGTCGCGCATGCCGCTTTTATCGCCACGCTCAAGGAGCCGTTATGGGGCCAGTCCGCCCCTTAAGGCGTTGATGCCCCCCGCTTCCAGCGGGTTTAGAGTTCCACAATGACGGAGGATTACATGGACATCCGGGTTTCGGGGCACCAGGTCGACACCGGGGACGCGCTGAAGGCGATGGTCCAGGACCGGTTGCAGGGCATCGCCGATAAATATTTCCAGCGGGCGATCTCGGCGACGGCGACGTTCGGCAAGGGTCCGCACGACAACGGATTCATCTGCGACATCGTCTGTCATGTGACCCAGGGTCTTGTGCTCAAGGGGCATAACGACGGGCAGGACGCGCAGGGTGCGTTCGCCGGCGCCGCCGACAAGATCGAAAAGCAGCTCCGCCGCTACACCCGCCGGTTGAAGGATCGCAACGCCGCGCAGGTCGTGGCGATGGCCGAGGCGGGCGGATACGACAATGGCTTCGACAATGCCGGCTATACCGTGTTCGGCGGCGGCGACGATCATGAGGAAGAGGTGGCCGACGCCCCGCTCATCATCGCCGAGACGCGGGTCGACGTGCCCGACGCCAGCGTGTCCGACGCGGTGATGATGCTCGACCTGCGCAACACCAACGCGCTGTTGTTCCTCAATAGCGGGACGGGGGCGTTCAACATGGTCTATCGCCGGCATGACGGCACCATCGGCTGGGTCGAACCCAATCGTGCGGCACAGACCCCCCAAGCAGCCTGAGTGTACGATTTCCACGATCTGATAGGCCCGAAGTCGGTGCTGGCGGACGTTTCCGCCAGTACCCGCAAGGGGTTGTTCGCGCACCTCGGCACCGTTGCCGGGCCGTTGTGCGCCCTCGACGCGCGCGTCGTCGCCGACCTGCTCGCTGATCGCGAGCGGTTGGGGTCGACCGCGTTCGGCGGCGGCATCGCCATTCCGCATATCCGGGTGGAAACCCTCGACCGGGTCGTCGCGGTATTCCTGCGGCTGGCGCGGCCGCTCGATTTCGGGGCGGTCGACGATCTGCCGGTCGATCTGGTCTTCGCGCTCTTCTCGCCGGTGCATGCCGGCAGCGAGCATCTCAAAGCACTGGCCCGTGTGTCGCGCTCGCTGCGCGATGCGGCGTTCCGCGCGAAACTGCGCGGCGCGGGGTCGAGCGACGCGCTCTATGCGCTGCTGTCGGGCGTCGAGGCGCGTGACGCCGCCTGACACCCCCGCCGGCGAAACGGCGCATTTCCGGGCACTGGAGGCGCTGTATGCGGCGGCCCCGGTCAACCGGCTGTTCGATTCGCGGCTGGAGATCGTCGCCGCCGGCATCGCCCGCATCCATTTCCGCATCGACGAACGCCATTTCCACGCAGCCGGCGCGGCGCATGGCACGACCTATTTCAAGATGCTCGACGATGCCGCCTTCTATGCCGCCAACAGCCTCGTCACCGACCGGTTTCTGCTCACCACCGCGTTCAACCTGCTGCTCACCCGTCCGCTGGGACCCGGACCGGTGGTGGCGGAGGGGCGCTGGGTCAGCGGCAAGCGGCGCGTGTTCATCGCCGACGCGCATCTGACCGATGCCGGTGGCGAGGAAGCGGCGCGCGGCACCGGCACCTTCATGAAAAGCCGGATCGCGCTCGCCTCGCTTCCCGGCTACGCGCCGGCATGAGCGACTGGCCGACGACGCTGCGCGTCAACGCCTTCTGCCGCGTGGTCGAGGCGGCGGGCGGACAGGCGATGGTGCTGGCGCGCGGCGACCGCGAATCGGGGATCGTGCTGCTGCTGACCATCGATTCCGACGGCAGCGCCAGAGTGTTCGAGCGCGAACGCGATCTGGACGGCGTCTCGCGTATCGTCCGGCGCAAGGCCGATGTCGTGTCCGAAGCGCTGCTCGGCGACTATTGGCGCGATCGGCGACGGGCCGATCCCGACCTGTGGGTGGTCGAGGCGATCGTCGCAGGCGGCGAACGGTTGGGCGCTGAAACCCTGTGGGCTGATTGACACAGGATCGTAACGAAACCTAAGCCGCGCTCCAACAGGCACAAGCGTTGTGTCGGTCGGGGTGCGATACCGATCGGTTACGCAGTCGGGGGGCACGTCCGGTCGTCGGTCTTTCGTTCGCGAAGGGCATGTCTGCCGCGCACCAACCGCATATCATTGACGACTAATGAAGCTGCGCTTCCCCACGGCGACGATCGCCGCCGTGACCTTTTTCGCCAGCTTAGCCGCTGGCATGACTTCTCCGGTCCTTGCGGAAGAAACCGCATCACCGACTATAGTCACTAACCTTCGGGCCACGCCGATGGTTCCCGCGAACGCCCCGGTGCGGTTCGCCCCCCCTGCCGAAGTCGTGCAGACCCTCTCTGTAGCGCCGGCCGAGTTGACCGCCGCGGATGACAGCGTCACCGATTCGACCACCGATTTCTCCACGCTCGATGCCGCCGTCGCCGCACAGAGCGCCGCGATCGACGACGAAGAGCTCAACTGCCTCGCCGTCAGCATCTATTTCGAGTCCAAGGGTGAACCACTCGCCGGACAACTCGCCGTCGCCGACGTCATCCTCAACCGCACCACCTCGGGCCGTTTCCCCAGTTCGGTCTGTTCGGTCGTCAAGCAGCCGGGGCAGTTCTCGTTCGTCAAGGGTGGCCGGCTGCCCGACATCGACACCAGCCGCCGCGCATGGAAGACCGCCGTCGCCGTCGCCCGCGTCGCCACCAAGGACCTGTGGCAGAGCCCCGCCAAGAACGCGCTGTATTTCCATGCGCGCCACGTCAGCCCCAACTGGGGCAAGGCGCGGGTCGCATCGGTCGGCAACCACATCTTCTATCGCTAAACCGGGGGTCTTTCCCCGTTCATATAATGTTCCTATACTGACGCGATGGTGAGCCTCGCCCCGTCGCATTCCGAACCCGCGCTCGACACCCATCCGCTGATTGCTGCCGAAGTCGCGCGCGGCGTCACGCGGATGCTGCTCGCGCATGACCTGACCGCGATGGCCGAAGTGCCGCTCGACGGCGGACGGCGCGCCGACCTGATGGCGATCGACGCGCGCGGCGGAATCGTGATCGTCGAGATCAAGGTATCGCGCGCCGACCTGCTCGGTGACGGCAAATGGACCGACTATCTGGGCCATTGCGACCGCTATTTCTGGGCAGTGCCGGCCGGGTTCGACACGACGCCAATGGGACAGGAAGCGTTCCTGCCCGAACGGACCGGAATCATCATCGCCGATCGCTACGAAGCGACGATCCTGCGCGAAGCGGCGACGACGCCGCTGCCCGCGCATGTCCGCAAACGCTGTACGCTGGCATTCGCCAGACGGGCGGCACGGCGGCTGATCGGCGCGATCGACCCGGATGCGGTCCGGGGCTGGTAGGCGCGTCTAGAACCGCCGCCAAAGCGTGCCCGCCGCCCAGCCGAAGCCGACCGACAGGATGACGGCGACCAGCCCGTAAAGCACCGACGCCTGATCGGCGGCGGTCGCGACGAAGCGTTCGAACCCCGATTTGCGAATGTCGATCTCGCGCACCGCCGCCGCCAGCACCCGCCCGTCGCGGATCAGGAAGGTTTCGGCGGTGAATCGCCCCACCGGCACCCGCGCCGGAATGGTGATCGTCGCGCGGTACAGCACGTCGTCGGTGATCTCGACCGCGTCCGGTTCCTCGCGGTACAGCCCGGCGCGGCGGCGCAGATCGACGAAGCCGGCGGCGAACCGCGCCTGATCCTTCGCCGACGTGCCGGCAGCGGGCGAGAGTTGCAGGCTGCCCAGCCCCAGTTCGTAGATCGCGCGGGTCCGGTCGTCGACGATGGCGGCGAGCGGCCGCGACGAGGCGATGGCATAGAAAGACGGCGCCGAGCGGTAGCGCATCCGGTCGGCATTGACCCAGATGCCCGCGACCTTCTCCTTCTCGCGCACCATGATCGACTCGGGCGGGCCCTTCACCACCACCACGATCTCGGCCGGCCGGTCGCCCTGCGGCACGCGCCCGCCGGGATAGAGGATCGCGCCGAATAGCAGCAGGTCGGCCCCGGTGAAGCTGTAGGCGATGCGCACGTCGCGGCTCGACACGTCGGGCACCAGCACCGGGGCGGCCGCCCCCATCAGCAGCGGGGCGAGCAGCGCGGCAGCAATCGCGCGCCTCACGCCGGCTGCACCGTATAGAGTTCGTCGGGCCGCCAGCCGAGGCCCAGCGCCATGCGGAATGCCACCGCCAGCACGATGATGGCCAGCGCGAGGCGGAGATACTCGGGCTTGGCCCGTTGCGCGAACTGCGCGCCGATCTGCGCACCCGTCACCGATCCGATCAGCAACAGCACCGCCAGCACGATGTCGACCGCCTTGGTGGTCAGCGCATGGACCATCGTCGCCGCCGCCGTCACGAACAGAATCTGGAACAGCGACGTGCCGACCACCACCCGCGTCCCCATGCCGAGCAGATAGAGCATGGCGGGCACGAGGATGAAGCCGCCGCCGACCCCGAGCAACACGGTAAGGATTCCGGTGGCGAAACCGAGCAGCAACGGCGCAAGCGGCGAGATATACAGCCCCGACGCATAGAAGCGCCAGCGAAGCGGCAGCGAAGCGACCAGCGGATGGTGCCGCCGCCGCGCAGGGCGCGGCGGGATCGCCCCGCGCAACACCCGCACCGCGCCGATCGCTTCCTTGAGCATCAGCCCGCCGATCGACCCGAGCATCACGACGTACAGGATGGCGATGACGGTATCGATCTGCCCGCTCGACTGGAGCAGGCGGAACACGAACGCCCCGGCGATCGATCCGAACACCCCGCCCGCCACCAGCACCCCGCCCATGCGGAAATCGACCCCGCCGCGGCGCAGATGCGCGAACACGCCCGACACGCTGGCGCCCGTCACCTGGCTGGCGGCCGAGGCGGCGGCGACGGTCGGCGGAATGCCGTAGAAGATCAGCAGCGGCGTGGTGAGGAACCCGCCGCCGACGCCGAACATGCCCGAGAGGAACCCGACTCCACCTCCCAGCAGCACGATGACCAGCGCGTTGACCGACAGGTTGGCGATGGGGAGGTAGAGATCCATGACGATTCATGGGGTAGCCGCTTGGAGTCCGTTTGGAAACGCGCCCATGCGTGTTTGGCGGTGCCGGCCCGCTCCCCCTCCCGACCACCCATTCAGGATACGCTGTGGGTGGACGGGAGGGGGGGCGGCCCGGCACCGCCTCGAAACTCGCCCTTCCGCGAGTTTTCAAACAGCCGATTAAAAGTCGCTGCCGAGCGTGACCGTCGGTCCCGATCCGGGCGCGGCATCGCCGCCGATCCGCTGCCGCCAGTCGATCGACAGCCGCAGCGGTGCCGGGCCGACCGGCAGGCGCAGTACGGCGGACGGACCGACATCGAGCCGCCGGGCACCCCGCTGCGCCCCGCCCCAGCTTCCGATGCCGAGGCTGAACGTCGCGCGACCGGCATCGGCGACCGGGCGCAGCAGCCGCACCGCGCCGTCGGCATAGGGTTCGACGCCACGTCGAACCACCGCCCCCGCCTGCCCATAGGCTTCGAGCGCGAATCCGGCGAGGAGCGCGGGCCGATCGACCCCGGCGATCAGCCCGATTCCGGTGCCGCTGCCACTCGAATCGAGCGCGATGCGCCGTTCGGCGACCACCGCCACCGGCAGCCCGCGCGGTCGCCATTCGACGCCGAGCGCCGCCTCGCGCCCCGGCCCGGCCAGCGGCGTCGCCAGCCGGCCGACCAGCGCGACCCGCCCGTCCGCCGCGACCGGAACGCGCATCCGTATCCCGGCCTGCCCGCCGCCCAGTTGCACCGGTCCGCCGGTCGCGACACCGGGGCGCGCCATCCCCCACAGGCTGAACGACGTGCCCTGGCGCGCGGGTGGTATCGGCGGTCCGACGCCGACCGGCCCGGGGGCGACCAGCGGCGCGGGGCCGGGTTCGACGGGGGCGACCAGTGCGAGTTCGATCGTCTCGGCGGGTCGGGCGTCAGGCAGGATCGCTGCAGGAGGCTTTGCGCCCGGTTGCGGCCGCAGCGGGACGACCGGCGATGCGACCCACCGCGCGACCTGTCGCGACGTCCCGACTGCCGGCCGGCGCGGCAGCGCTGCCGCCACCGGGCGCACCACCCCGAGCACGTCCGGCACGATCGCCGTTTCGGGCCACAACAGCGTGACCCGCAACGCGACCCATCCGCCGCTGACCAGCATCAGGAAACGCAGCGGCCGCCCGCGTCCGGCGGGACCATGCGCACTCAAGGCAGGTTCAATTCGGCGGCGGTCGGGAAATGATGCGCGGTCTTGTCCCACACCAACGTGCCGCCGCGAAGCGACCTCAGATAGCGCATGATGGCGCGGCGCGCGGCGAGCAGCGCAATGCCATTTCCGACCAGCAGGCGCGGGACCGACCGCAGCGCTTGCCCACGGCCGTAATTGCGCGCGACCAGTATCGCGCGAATCAGCACGCGCCACGCCAGCAGCGCGAAATTGACGGCCAGCAGCCAGCGCATCGCGCTGTCGGGGACGGGCAATGTCGTTCCGGCGATCGCATGCGCCGTGCCCGCCAGCCCCCAGACCAGCAGCGCGAGATAGGCGAGCGCCAGCACCGGAATGGCAAGGATCGTGCGTCGGTCGCGCATCCGCATCCAGTGTTCCTGCACGCCCGCACCGCGTTGCCAGCCGGTCCGGTCCCACCCCGCCAAGGTAATGCCGGTCATCCAGCGCGCCTTCTGCCGGACGGCGGCGTCGAGCGTTGCCGGGAAAAAGGCGCGAACCGCGACCGGCGGTCCGCCCGGTGTCTCGAGGACGCGCACGAACAACCCGCGTCCGCCAAGCGCCCGCACCGTCAGCCCCAGCTCGTAATCCTCGGTCAGACTGGTTTCGTCGAACGGCAGGCCGCCGCGCACCCCGGCGATCCGCTCCAGCATCGCCGCCGAGATCGCGCATCCCACCCCGGCCAGCGGCAATCCGGCACGCAGCGCGGCGCGCACCGGCATCTGCCGGCCATGCGCCTCGTCTAAGTAGGCGTTAACCTAGTAGCATGGGCAGTTATTTGGCTAAGAATCCATGGATTTGCGAGCTGCATCCAACTTTTTATAATTTCCAGTAATCGCCCAAAATCCCATTTTATAGCGGCTTGGGCTAGATACCGGATGACGGCTTTTAATCCATCGAGCATATAGAATTTTACACTCGCAAAATATGGAAGGGCTTTCTTCCCATACTGCTTGAAGCAAGCTCATAGAACTTTCGTAATCTTTAGTGAATTGCCTATGGAACCATAACTTATAAAATTTCTCATCGAAAATACCGCGCCTTATTCCCAAGGCTACTAATTCGTATGTATTCATCTGAGAAACGACTATCGATCGATCAACGCCATTTGTTGAAGTAAGTTTGGATAAAGAGGTTAGTTTAAAAGGATCAGACGAATCTTTATCCTTTCGAACCAACTCTTTGAATGAGTCATATCTTTTTCGAGAATCGTCATCAATAAATGTTTTCATAACCATGTCGAGCGTTGCGCGACGACGGTTTGTTCGCCTTGTATATATAAATACTCCAAGAGCAACGCTAGCGGATATTACGATCGCAGTAGCGGATACTATCGGCGCATACTGTGCCCACTCGGCCAACGTCATTCATACCCCCCAACGAAAAACGCCCCAGCCTAACGGGCCGGGGCGTTTCTATCAATTGGACGGAGAGGGAAATCAGTCGCCGCCCCATCCTTCAGAATGTGTCATGTTATCTGACTCCTCCTTTCCATCGTTAGCAAAACGTAGCAGGTTATGAACCTGTTCCGAAAAGCGACCAATAGGTCGTTTCAAGCCGTATATGGACCTTACGGGATTAAGCACAACTGAAAACAGCGTTAACGTTGGGTTAGGTGTGATCGCGGTTGAAGAGAGAAGTGGTCACATTGAGAATGCGATCCGTTATGGCAACCGGGTAAAATCGGCGATGATAAAATCGCGTAATTGCCATGGTTGAATCAAGATAGCGACCGGTACGAATGTGGTTGGCTTGACATCCTATCAGTAAGATTCTGTGCAAAATTAAGTACCTGATCCAGATGCCGAATCACCTCCAGCTCAACCCCCCGCTTCCCCTCCGACGGCGTCACCACGATCCGGGCAATCAACTTTCGCATGCGTGGCACCGCTTCATGATGCGTGGCCGGATCGGCTAGGGCTTCCGCCAGTTCCTCGACCGATCGGCGATATTGGTCCGCCAAGCCGGGGTGCAGGGCCAACACCGGCAACGCTTCCATCGCCGCCAACTCGCGAGCAACTGCGTCCCGTTCGTCCCGCGCCGCAGTCAGCAGGTGTCGGATCTCCACGAAGTCGCTGCCGCCGTCCGCGATAGCCGCAACGAGCCGCTGCACCTTGCGATCGGCCTCTGCTCGCCGTCGCTCGAGCCGATCGCGGTCGCGCGTCCCTTCCGAAGTCAGCCGCGCATGCTCGCGATGATATTCGCGCAGGTATGCCGACACGACGTCGGACGCGAGCATCTGCTCGCTGAGCTGAGCCAGCACGCGACGCTCGAAATTGACCGTGCTGATCATCCGTCGGTTCGTGCAGGCGTTGCCGCCCGTTACGCGCGAACAACCCCACCAGCCCTTGTGTTTGACGACCCAGCCAGCGCCGCAGACGCCGCAGGTCGCCATGCCCGAAAGCATGTGCTTCGGGCGCCGCTGCCATTCCGGGTTCGGGGTCGAGCGACTGGCGATCTGATCCTGCACCGCCTGCCATAGCTCGTCGCTGATGATGCGCAGGTGCGGCGCATCACCTTCCTGCACATTGCCGTCGCCGGGCTTCATCCGGCGTTCCCGCGTGCGTGGGTCGATCGTGACCTTGGTGCGGCCATAGACGAGCCGGCCGATGTAGACCGGGTTCACGAGGATGCCGAAGCCGGTCGCCCGGTGACCGAGAAGCGTCGAGCGGCGCCATATTCCCCGGCGGGGCGGTGGCACACCTTCTGCGTTCAGGTTGCTGGCGATCGCCAACGGGCTGATGCCGGCGGCGTAATCCTTGTAGATCCGCAGAACGATGACGGCCTTGTCCGGGTCGATCTCGCGAACGCCGCGAATCGGCTCTCCCTTCGCATCGATCATGATGACCCGGCGATAACCGTAGGCAATCCCCGATGCCGCCCTGCCCTGCTGAATGTTACCGGTGTGGCCGCGCCGGACGTTGTGCGCGATCTCCTTGCGCTGGTGTTCGTCCATCAGCGCCTTGATCGTCCCCTTGAACGGGTCGATCTCGCCGTCGGCCAAGCTGTAGAGCCGGGCACCGCAGTAGTTGATCAGCTTGCGCAGCCGATCGGCATCGCCGAGGTCGCGGGCAAGACGGCTGCTGGTGTCGACGAGAACCTGCTGAATGCCACCACGCTCGACGTGACGCATCAGATCGTTCAGCCCCGGACGCTGATCCGCACTGGTGCCGGCAGCGCCGCTGATCGCACGATCGGAATAGACGCCGACGACTTCCCAGCCCTCACGGCCCGCCATCGCTTGGCACGCTGCGATCTGGTCCTCGACCGACCGAGGGTTTTGCAGGTGGCTACTGTATCTGGCGTAGATCAGCGTTCGCACGGATTCGATTCCTCGCGGCTGCAATGTCCCGTGCGACATGAGCCCGGGCGAGGGCTTCGGCGAACGCGATAGTGTCGGGGTCCGATGCCAAGCGGATTTTGACGGGAAGGTTCATCCCTGTCGGTCCTGAGGCGTCGAGCCGAGCGGATGTAGCGACGACGACAAGGAACAGGACCGCAGCCGCCTGCGCTTTGCATTTGAGCGCTGAACAGGCGCGAATGTGAAAGGAGCTTGGCCATGGCCGATACTGGACTGACGATCGACACGACGACCTTGATGGACAACCCGACCGAGTATCAGGTCGAGTTCACCGGCACGGTGGACGGCGAGCCGCAGCAGTTCGCGGTGAAATACAGCGCGCTGGAAGCGCTGGCCGGGCAGCAGGTCAACGAGGACGCCTTGGCGGTTGCCGAGGCCCATACCGACCGCTTGACCGACGCTGCCGGCAAGGCGCTGGACCGGGGCCAAGCCGCCGAACTGGTGACGATCGGCGAGATCGACCTGCTCTGACGACAGGCGCTTGTGGTGGGGCTGGCATCGAAGGCCCTCCCCATCCCCGCCTGCGAAAGAGTGCTGTTCCCACCGCACCGGGTCAGTCCCGCACGTCTGGCGTACGCCCGAAGAAAAGCAGGAACGATAGGCCCCAGCCCTCGAAGCAGATCGAATAGCCGGGGCCACTGTTGCGGATGTCCCAGCGCTCTATCATCGCGTCGTCACGATCGAAGCGGATTTCGGGCAGCAGGCTTCCGCCCCACCGCTCGCGGAGGCTCCCCACCCAGCCCATCAGTGGGTCCAGTCCGCGTTAACTGTTTCGAACGGTACTTCGGCACGCTTAGCCTGTGCGATCCGGCGCTGGAGCTTGCGGGCCAGTTCGTCGCAGAACTGACGGGTGCGAGCAGGAGTCGAAGTGCCCTCACTGTCGCGCATCAGAATGGCGGCGTTCGTAATCATGGCGTCGATCAGTTCTGCGGCACGCATGTAGCAGACCGTTTGACCGTCGATTTCCTGCATCGAGACGTCGAAGATGGCCTTAGTCAGACGCTCGCCGAAGGCGTCGCGATAGGCGGTGTCGAACAGGGGGGCAGTCATGCCTCACCCCCTTCGGAGAGCGTCGCTGTGGCCGCTGCGGCACGGTGCTCGGCTGCAATAGCCCGCACATCAAGGAGGTGGGTGCGAAAGGCGTCAGTGTCATCGAAACCGACCATGTATGCAGTATTGCCGATCGCCCTGATCCTGCCGTCTGGATAGCGAACGTAGTCGTCGTCCCGATCCGAGTACGAGCCGTTGCAGACGCCACCTGCCGTCACCGGCCGCACCTGCCCATCGAAGCAAAGCGCCCATCCAATTACCGGTTCGAACCACACGTCGAGTTCACCGTCGTCGTTCCAGCAAACGAACTCCGTCGGCAGGTTTGCGGGCAGCAACTGAACCGGTCGCGACGCCAGTTCACGGTACGCATGCGGTCGCAGGTCATACCAGTAATCGTCATTGGTGAGCTTGAGCCGATAGGTACTGTCGCCGGTGCCATGCGAACGGATCGTCTCAATCCGCGACAGCGGCAGTTCCTCGTTCCACGACAGGTTGAACAGGCCGATCATGCCGCCGTCTCCCCGTTCACCGTGGGAGGCGTGGAATCTGGCTCTCGGCGGTTTAGGTAGCGGACAAACGCCTCCTCGCTGTCGAAGAAGCTCACGTCGGTGTAGGCATCGTCGCAGCGCGCCAGCACTTTGGCATGGGCTTCTCGACCTCGCTGCCATGGGACGCGAAGATGCCGATGCCGCAGAGCTACAACCCGTTCATGCGGGGTCAGTGGCTCGAATGGCAAAAGGCGTATGGCCGGTTCGTCGACACGGACCGTGTCGCCGATGCCTTCTACGACACTAAGGTCGCGCCGCTGCTCGAGGTGGGCAACGTGCCGCCCGAACTTTGGGCGATCAGCAATGCGAACTATTCCAAGCGCACCGATGCACTCTTCGCGCTGATCCGCACACCCGCACCGGGTCCAGCCGAACTGGCGATCAAGCTGAAGCTGTTCCATGAGGCGGAAGGACAAGAATGCCAGAACGCCAGCGAGTTGATCGGCTGCCTGCTGATCGATGCCCGCCGCTTCGGACGACAAGGCGCATACATCCAGACGGACCGCGCACTGTTGGCGGCGATCGGCCAGCGGGTCGAACTCGAACAGACCTATCCGGACGGTGAGAACGACGACGAATGGGCACGCCACGCCCGTCGTATCCGTGAAAACGCTTCACTGGTGATCCAGCCGGCAGCGACGATCGAGGGCGTCCTCGCAAAAATGCGCTTGGCGTTCACCACGGATGCGGTGATGGCATGGTCACAGCATGCGCTCACCGATGCGTCGCACCCGGACTTCCGCAAGGGACTGAGCGAGTCCGGCGGCTGCGAACCACTGTTCTGGTCGGCAATCGAAGACCTTGCTCGTCTCGCTGGCATTGACCTCGGCGGCCCGATCGTCGTGCCCGACGCATCCAAGCACACGGCATGGTTGAACGAGCGCAACGACTTGCTGGCCGCTGCCGACCGCAGCGAGGCCGACGTGAGCGACGATGTCGCGCTGACCCGGATCAATGACCTCGACGGTCGGATCATTACCACGCCCGCCACCAGCGCCGACGACGTGATCGCCAAGCTCGTCATGGCGATGGAGGTTCAGGCGGAGGGGGCGAACATCTCGTCGCAGGAAGCCGCCATGCTCATCCGCGAGGCCAAAGCACACCTTGGCATCGGCTACGTCTACAGCGCCGAGGTGGCAGCATGATCGGGTTGGTAGAAACGGGCTGGCAGGGTGGTGCCTTCGCAATCGGAGAGATCGCGAGCATCGGTCCGGTGACGAAGGACCAGGACGGCAATCGCTGGCAGAAAGTTCATCTGCGGGGCGGTGGTGAAAAGCGCGTGACCGACAACGAGGTCGGGATGCTGCTTCGTCGTCCGGTGCAGGTTCTGCCTGCGAAGGATGGCACCGAACTGTGCCACTGGTGGCGCGAGGCGGACAAGACCGAGTTGTCTTTCACGCCGGTCATCGCCTGGGGATTGTGCCTCAACGGCGAACTACGCCCGATGACCACGGCCGGAATCGATGACGGCATGTCGGAGCAGGACGGTGGGAACTACGTCCGCCTGCCCAATGGCACGATCCATGGCGTGGGTGGCGTCGTTGGCCTCGTCCTCTTCGACATCGTAGTTCTGCGCGATCTGGACGACCGTCAGCAGCTTCACGATCGCGTCGTCGGGGGTCTGCGCCTCGCTGGTGATGATCTGGCGTTCCAGCTTCTCAACGCGCTGGCAGACATGACGACCGGCATCATCCCCCAGCGAAGAGTCGGTGGCCAGCCCGGCCATCAGCGCATTGCGCTCAGCGAGCAGTTCACGAAGCGGAACGTAGGTGGTCAGTTCCTCCAGCGTTGCCTCGACGACCGGCGTGGGCTGGTCGCTCAGCGCATCCGCGATCGCGGCAAGCGACGACTGCGAGGAATAGGCGATCCGCACCGACTGACGCGGCGCGGGAAAACGGACGATCGGGGTAAGGGAAGCGAACTGCGTAGCCATAGCCATGCTCCTGCGAGAGGACGCAGGAGACGGGCGGAGGCTGCCGGGGCGAGCGCGCTATCTGACCTGCGTGTCACCGTCTTCGGCCCGGGGGCGATCAGGTGACACAGCTCATTTAGCCGTTTCGGCTAACACATGCAATCTCAAATTAGCGATTACGGCTAACAAGCTCGCGTCTGATCTCAACTGCCCGCCCAAATACGACGAGGGAGCTGTTGTCAGGAAAGTGCGGAGTATCGCGTAGGACGGGCCATGGGATGAACGAGCTATATTCCGCGCCCTTACGATATAAAGCAATTAGACCATCCGGAATTTCATTGTCAGCTACTAAAAATACCGCGCCATTGCGAAGTTCTGATTCAGCAGGATCGAATATAATCTCCTGCATTACCAAATCTGATAAAATATCTGGAAGGCCTATTACGGTCACCGCAAAAAGGTCGCTCTTGCTAGTAGCCACGTAAGTGTAATGATGTGGAGTAATATTATCACGATTTATGGCATCAGACGTTCCTATATAGACAGGAATACGCTTCGCTGTATTTTTAACTTCATAAGGTAGGAAAAATATCCCGGAAGGTACTCCAAGGGCTTGTCCGATAGCCCGGCACCAATCGTAGGTGAAATTCATCTTTCCGGTTTCAAGCTTAGCCACTGTTGTGAAATGCGTTTCACCACCGACCCGTTTAGCCACTTCCTTTAGTGACAGCCCTAAAGACAGCCGAATGGAACGGGCAAACGCACCTGGATCGGCTTCGTCGCCTAAATCCGCGTACGCTTTTGCAACAGCCTCATCACTGTCCATCTGAGCACCTTGCCCCTGTTAGCCGTTTCAGCTAACATCGTGAAATGCGGTTAGCTGATTATCTTAAATGCAACGATCTTACCTACGCGGCATTCGCTCGCCGAATCGGCAGCGAGCATGCGCGTACGGTGGAGCGGTACGCCAAGGGCGTTCAACGACCAAATTTAGCGATGATGACTGCGATCATTCAAGCGACGGAAGGGCAGGTCACCCCGAACGACTTCTTCACGTTCACACAGAACACCGCGACATGAGTATTCTGCGCCCCTCAATCCCCGCCCAACCGGATCGGCTTCGGCTCTCGGCTACTATCGGCCCGATACCCAACGGCCGCCATACACTCCCGGAACACCGCAATCGCGGCGTCCTTGGTCGCGACGGCGCCCGGGTCACGGTCGGCAATGTGCTGGAACAGCGCGAAGGCAACGGCGGCATCGCTACCGGCGGCTGCCTGCACGCGCATGTCAGGGTCGAGCATGGTTCGTCAGCTAGCCTTCCCGACCTATGGATTCTGAAGCGCGTCCAACGATCCGGCAATGTTGCTTTCGAACCTGCGAACGTCATTCTTGAACTGATCGTATATGCTGAAAATCTCAGCTTGGGGGTCAATGTCCGACATAGGGCTGGGTCGCACTGCTCGTTGCGCCCACGCAACGGTGAGTTGGGCTGCAACCAGAGCAACCGTTTCGTCGGAAATTGCCATTCATCATACTCCTGGGGCGTTGGATTGAGGCCCAGGATAGCTGAAGCTGAATGTTCGTCTAGCGCCACTTGTCTAGTCATTGGCGGCCACGTTGTGGCGCAGGACGTCGACCAGTCCGATCATCAGCGAGAACGCCTCGCCGTGCAGCACCTCGCAGAAGCCGTCGTCAAGCGTGTCGAGGTACACGTGGATGACATCGTTGCCGACGCCCGCCGCGCGCATCGAGTCGATCGCGCTCGCCATCACCACACCGATCGCAGCCAACGTCATGTGCCCGAGCGCACGTGCTTTCTTGTCTTTCCCCATGCCAGAGCTTGTGCCGCATGAACGCCCCGCATCTCCACGGCACCCGCCGTACATTTTCCGCGTCTGCCGCCGTCGATACGCAGAACGGCATCCTGACCGCGATCAAGTTCGAAGACGGCGCGACATGGGCCGACATCGGTCGCGTGCTCGGCAAGTCCGACGATCGGGCGGCGGCCTATGCCAACACCGCATCGCCGATCGACCTGCCGACGTTCCTCTTTGGCTGCAAGGAATGGGGAGGCCGGTTTGCTGATCCGCTGCTGGCGCTGGTCGGTGGTCGCTGGGCCGAGGCAGGCGCGATCTGCACCAGCGACGATCCGGCCTCGCTGACGCTGGCGCAACTGCTCCCGGCGATCATCAGCGCCGAGCTGGATGGCATCGCGACCGTCGAGGAAGTCCAGCCGCACGAGGCGCTGATCCGTCGCGTCCATACGCTCAGCGGCATGTGGCTCGACATGATCGCGGCGCGGGGGCGTGCATGATCCGGCATCAACTGGCGGTAGCGCCAGCCCATCCGTCGAACAAACCGGGCGTATATCCCGAACATACCAACGATCGCGGAGGCGAAGCATGACGACCCAGGCAATCGAGACCGCCGCCACCGTAGCCACGCTGCCGATCGCGGCGAACGTCGACGCAGCATGGAACCGCTATGCTGCCATGGTTGGGGAAACCGTTGCGGACCCGAGCCTGCTCCTCGACCGCGACCATTGCAGCGCGTGCATTCGGGCATGGGCGACGTTCCGCGATCTGATGGTCGCGAGCGACAGCCTCGCTGCTGAGAGCACTGCCCCCCTGCCCTATATGCAGACGCCGGCTCTCACCGCTGCGGACGCCTGCCGGGCATGAAGCGGCGGCCGCCTCGCCTATCGGACGTTGAGTTCCGCCACGCGATCGACGACGCCAAGGAGCGCCATCGCCTGTCGGACATTATCGGCCGCCGCACGAAGCTCAAGCGCCGTGGTGCGCGCGAGATGGTCGGCCTGTGTCCGTTCCACACCGAGAAGACGCCGAGCTTCGAGGTCAACGACGACAAGGGTACCTACTACTGCCACGGCTGCGGCGAGGGCGGGGATCACATGACGTTTCTCACCAAGGCGGACGGCATGACCTTCGGGCAGGCGTTCGAGGCGCTGACCGGAAATCACTTTCCAGTGGTGTCCGAGGCGGAGCGGGCCCAGCGCAAGCAACAGGCGGAGGAAGTTACGGCGCGGCGCATCCAGGCGGGGCGGCGGGTATGGGCCGGCGCCGTTCCCGCAGCGGGCACACTTGCGGAAGTCTACCTGCGGGAGCGGGGCATTCGTATGCGCCTACTCTGTCGGGACCGGAGAAGCGTGAAACGGTCATCCGGTACAACGGTCTGCTCGGCGACCTTTCGGCGCTCGACGAACGGTACGATGTACTCGGCCAACCCGATGATCTTGACGGGCCGCGCACCGCTGCGACGATCGCGGTCGGCGACCTGACGGACTATCTGCACGCACTGGTTCCGGCATGGGACGACGCGACGCAAGATACGGCTATCGTCCCCGGTGACTATCGGTCGCGCTGGTCGGCAGCGCTGATCGCGGTTGCCGAGTATAGCGCGGCGATCACCGGACGGCCGGGCGCGGATGGCGTGTCGCCCTACGTGCTGTCGGTCGATACCTCGGCGATCATCGTCAATGCGACATACCTTGGCGAAACTAAGGGCGGGCAGCTTCCCCGCCGCGTGGCGGTGTCGGTCCGGCAGGGTGCAGCGGACGTGACGGGCGATGTCGATGTCAGCGTGACGGCGACGACCAGCGCGATTGACGCTACCTATGCGGCCGGTGTTGTGACGCTGTCTCGTATCGATGGCGATGGCACGGTGCAGGTTGCGGCTTCGCGCGCGGGTGTCGCGATCGATTCGGTTCGTATCTCCATTACCCGAAAGCTTGATGCCCCGCCCCCGCCAGCACCGAACCGTGTATCGACCGAAGCCTACACCGGTGACGCGAACAGCACGTCGTATCAGGCCGCGCCTTCCTACGGTATCGTAACGGTCAAGTCCGGCGCGGACGGCTCGCTGCCGGTCGAGATCTACGTCGACTATCTCGTCGCACAGACGGGCACGACGTTCCGCTCGCTGACGATTGGCGGCAAGGCTATGTACCGCGTCGCTGGCAGTGGCGGCACTTGGTCCGACTTGGTTGGCGACAGCAGCGGCACCGCATCAACCTATCTGCCTGGCAACGGCGACCATGAGAACGGGACGTTCTACGTCAGCCAAACACCGACGTTGACGCCGAACACCTCCTACGAGGTCGGCCTGCTGCTGCGGAAGGCGAGCGGCAACGGACAGTTGGGCTATGTATCGTCGCTGCTGACGGTCGGCGCATGACCCGCGACGTTACGATTGCGCTCATCACCACCGGCGAGGCGGTGGCGCAGATCAAGGTGCCGGACGGCAAGACGCCGGGTGATGCGGGCTTTCCGTTCGATCCGACCAAGCACAAGGCGTTCACGACCAGCGCGCAGGCCGACACTGCACGCCAGCGGTTCGACGCCAAGCTCGGGGCATGGGTGGACGATATCGCCAAGGTCGAGGCGGACCTGATCGACGGCATAAAGGCGGAAGCCGAGCGCCGCCGCATGCTGGTGCTGTCCCCCGGCGGCTCAAAAAAGTCGGTCTATGCGATGAAAGCGGCCGAGATCGAGGCATGGAACGCATTGGGCTCGACGACCGGTGCGATCCTTACCGCGCTCGGCTTGCTGCCGGCATCGACACGTCAGCGGAAGTTCCGTTTCGCGCTGGCGGAGGCTGCGCGCCGGGGTGAGGCGAACATTGCTGCCGCAATCCAGCGGTTCGGCGCCGGCGCAGATTCAGCCAACGCCGAAGCTGCGCGGGTCGAAGCGATCGAACAGGTCGCGGTCGCGGCAGTGAAGGCCGCAACCACCGTTGCCGCCAAGCGCACGGCCGCGAACGTCAACTGGGGCTGACGCCCCGCTTTCCTACCGGAGACTGCCATGGACACGATACGATGACAGCGGCGCAAGGAGATTTGCGTGTCGACCGCTGGGCGCCAGCGCGGTTCGAGATTCCGTGCATCGGCTTCGACTTCACCGATCAGCCGCTGACGATGCAGGTCCGCCAGTATCGCGACGCGCCCGGCGAGCCGCTTATCAATTTGGCGACCAACAACGCGCCTGCTGAGGGGCTGTCGCTGACTGTCGATAGGAGCGGCACGCTGCCGGTCACGACGATCTCGATCCGCATCAACGAAACGACGTTGGAGGATGTGCTGCCGTTCCCGGTGTCCGGTGTCGCGCCAGGTGCCGACGTCGTGCTTGTCTACGCCCTACACGTTGGGACAGGCGCGGCGAAGATGCGGTTCCTCGAAGGCAACTTCACCCTCGTACCCGGAGCGAACGCGGCATGAGCACGCCATTCGCGATCGAGAAGGCGTCTACGCCGTTCCGGGTGGAGAAGCGCGAAGGCGTGCCGTTCGCGGTACAGCTTCAGGATGCTGATCGGCTCGAGCCCTTGGTGCAAGCGGCAGCGGCCGCCGCGTCGCGGGCAGATAGCAAGGCTATCTCAGCAGGTCTTGCGGCGGATGTCGCACAGGCGATGGCGAATTTCCAGTCGACGCGAGCAGAGGGCGTCGCGGCCTTCCCGGTCGGCGCATATTTCAGCAGCGCAGAGACTGGCTCGACCCGCGTCTACAAGCGCATCGCCGCCGCACCGGGCTACGAGGATCAGGGTGACAACGCTGCGCCTGTATCACGTCAAAATTTTGCCCCGACCGCTGCCGGCCTGACCTTCTCCGCCAATCTGTTCCTCACCGATCGGGACATCTGACATGACCGACTATTACGTCAGCCCGACTGGCGACGATCAGGCGTCGGGAATCACGCCGGCTACCGCGTGGAAGACGCTGCGCAGGGTCCAGCTAGCGGGCACGGGTTTCGGGCCGCTTTATCCCGGCGACCGGATACTGCTGGAGCGCGGCGGCACCTTTTACGGACCGCTCGACATCCCCGGCAGTCGCCCGGAGGGCAGCGCCAAGGTCCATGTGTCGGCCTACGGCTATGGCGCGCAGCCGATCGTCACCGCCTACAAGCGCATCCGCCCGGAGGCATGGGTCCAGCACGCCCCCGGCGTGTGGAAGGTCGCGATCAATGATGCCGCCGCGTTCACCGGGAATATCTACACCACGGGTGCGAATGGGGCGAACGCCGGCTTCCTGCGCGTCGATGGCGTCATCAAAGGCTTCAAGAGGTATTCGATCGCGGCGCTGGTCAGTGCGTGGGATTTCTATTCTGACGAGGCAACGGCGACCCTGTACGTCGCATCGATCGAGAACCCCGGCACGATCGCCGCTGAAATCCTGCAAGCCCCACGCGAGACGCTGATCCGGGCGAATCCATGTCTCTCGATTTCGCAGATCCATTTTCAGGGCACCGGCGCGCATGTCCACGGTGGTCGCAATCGGGACTTCGATTTCGAGGGCAATACCGTCAGCGAGGTCGGCGGTTGCCGCCTGTCCGCCGAATTTGGCGAGACGCGGTATGGCAACGGCGTGCAATTTTACGCCGATCCCGATGGCGTGCCGAGCAAGCGCTGCAATGTCCGCCGGAATGTCTTTCGTGACATCTACGACGTGGCTTTCACGATGCAGGGACCCGGACTTCAGAGCGCCTCGGCCGGGTGGGAGGACATCCATTGCACCGACAATATCATGATCCGCTGCGCGCAGGCGCTGGAGCTTTGGAACCGCTACGGTGACAAGGACAATGCAGGTGTCGTCCCGGCCGGCGCTGGCTATCGGCGATGCAGCTACGTGCGCAATACCGACATCGATTCGGGCCGGGGCTGGGAAGCGGAGACGCGGCCGACATATCCCGCGCGGGCAAGCCTGCTCACCTTCGGACTCGAAGCGCCAGAGAAGGACATTCTGATAGAGGGTAATATCCACCTCAATCCAGCGCGCTTGGTTTACAACCACTTCCCTCTGCCGGCTGACCTCAAATGGTGGAAGTCGCGGGTGTTTGGCACGTCGGACACGCCGATCAGCTACCACGGGACGGAGACGCTCGATCGCATGGCCGACTACATGGCGCGGACGGGCGTGGCGCGGGGCACTGTCGCGCAATGTGCCGAGCACGATGCCGAGGCCACGCTGCAAAATGCCGTCGACATGCTGATGCAGGGTGCCGTCGCCGCCTCGGCGCGGGCAAGCGCGCAGGAGACTAATATCGTAAATCTCGGGGGCGAGCTGCGCGCCGTGCGCGGCGCGGTCGAGGCGCTGCGGGCGCAACCGATCTCGCTCAAGTTGTCCATCGCGGAGATGGCGGCGACGAGTGCGCCGGATGGCGCGCTCGCGCTGGGAGCGACCGGCGGCCAGGGCGGGATAGTCGAGAGCTTTCAAGGCAAGTGGCGGCGACTGCTGCTCGGCGGCGTCGTCGATATTGCCACCGACGCAGCCGACGTATGCCAGTACGTCAATTCCGCCTCCATGCGCCGCTACACCGGCACCCTCACTGCCAACCGCGAGGTGGCAATCAGCCCGACCGGGTGCGTGCCGGGCGCGATGTTCTTCTTCTCGCGGACGGGTGGGAACACCGGCGGCCCGTGGTACCTCCGCGTTCGGAATTCCGGTGCCGCGCCGATCACTGATCTTCTCACTGGGCAATGGTGCATCGTCGCAGCGAACAACGTTGCGCCATATACATGGGTGCTCGTCGCCAAGGGGTCGCTGGCATGATCGCGCTCGTAATCGCTGGCGCGCAGGCATAGCATGGCCCAATGCTGCGACTCCTGACGCACTACTACCGCCGCATCGTATCGGCTTGGGCGAGCTTCGGTGCATGTCATCGCTGCGGCGAGCGTGTCGATCGCGCCGGCACCATGGACTGCCCCGGCTGCTACGAGAACGGGCGCTGATCGCCTAGGTCAACGTCCAACCGCAATGGCAGAGTGCGTCTCTACCATTGCGGCCCCCGTGACGGCACTGCCTCCCGCGCCATGGTGCGCGCATGAACAAGCAGCGAACCCGCACCACCCGACCTACCCACCGCGCCCGGAGTGCCACCGATGACGCATGGAAATGGCTTGTGAAAGCCGCAGGCTATGCGGCGCGCGCTGTCGCCGACGGTCCGGCAACCGTAGCCCCGCCCAGCTTCGATGGGCACGGGTGGCTGGTCGTCATTAATCTGGCGATGATGACCGCCGCCTTCGTGCTGGCGACGATGATGGTCGTCGACCTGATCCGACACGTATGGCGACGGCGGCGGACCGATCGTCAATCGCATCCGGTCACGCTCTGGCGGTTGACGATCCTATGTTTCGCTTTCGGCATCGCTGTGCGCAGCATGGGTGCGGCGGCGGTGCTGTGGGGGTGGAATCCCCTACAGCCCGGCGAAACTGCGACGCTGCTGCTGTTGCAGCGGCTGCTCGATCCGATCGCGCTGGCGGCGGGGCTTACGGGCTTGGCACTGGCCTATGTGTCCGCGCCGGGGATGGTGTGGCAGCTTCGGCGGCGACCGTTCCCGATCGATTTCTGGACGGCGCTGCCGCTGTTGAAGCGGCCGGCGATCATTATCGCGCTCAGCGCCATCGCCGCGATCGGCGTGGTGGTGACGCGGTGATCGCCCGTCTGTGGGCGACGGCCGGCGCGGTGCTGCCGGTGGCGGCGGCAATGGGACAGGACAAGGGGGCGACAGTGCGGGTATCGGCCCCGGTGATCTGGGCATTTCTCGGCTATCCGTTCGAGGCGGGTAGCATGATCGCGGCGCTGTGCGCGTGCGTGGCGGTGCGCTTCTACGTCACCCAGTCCGATCGCAAGGCGCATCGCTGGTCAGTCGATATACCGGTGTCGGCTCTCACGCTGCTCTTCACCGCTGGCATGGTCATCTCGCAGCGGCCCGAGCCGCTGTGGGCGCTGATGATGGGTACGGGGATCGGCGCGCTGGGGGCCGGGATCATCAAGATCGCGCTGACGTGGGTGCAGCGCGTGAGTGGGCCACTGGCACCGCCGCAAGAATAACCGCCGGCGGTTGATACAGGGGCAGTTGCCTCTCCGCCGGCGGGCGGTGTGGGTGCCGCAGCGCCGACATACAACGATTCTGCCGGAAGAGGAATTACCGCCGGCCGAGCGAAAGGGAGCAGGGGCCGACGGACGGCGCGGGCCGTGTCACCTTCAATAACTATTCCGAAATTAACCACAATCCGTTTTAGAACTAGAGGCATTATGACGACGGTAATTCCGGCGTGGCTCACGGCTGCGCGCAAGAAACTCAGCACCCTGGAAGCCCCCGGCGCAGCGAACAATCCGACGATCATGGGTTGGGCGAAGCGGCTGGGCACGAAGGTGCTCGGCATGATCTACAACGCGGACAGCGTGCCGTGGTGCGGCGTCTTCGTCGCGGCCTGCATGCAGGAGGCGGGGTTGCCGTCCGCGCCGATCGCTGTGCGCGCCTCGGCGTGGGCAACCTACGGCCAACGCCTGCGCTTCGAACGGCTGTCGCCTGGTGCGATCTTGGTCTTCCAGCGGCCGGGCGGCGGGCACGTCGGCTTCTACGTCGGCGAGGATGCGACCGCCTTCCACGTGCTCGGCGGCAACCAAGGCAACGCTGTATCGATCATGCGGATCGCCAAGGACCGGTGTATCGCCGCGCGCTGGCCGACGGGCGAGCCGGTCATCGGCGGACCGGTCCGGCTGGCCCAGTCGGGTGCGCCGCTGTCGCGTGACGAAGCATGATGGCTGCGCTCATTCCTCTCTACAGCTTATGGTTGCTGATGCCGATTGTGGCGCTGGCCGCCGGCTGATGGTATCCCGAGTTCGGCCCGCTTTGCCGCACGAGCGGTAGCAACTCATAAGCGATCACATTCGACTGGGCCTGATTCGCAATCCGTAGCCGGTAACCATCTTCATGGTACTGTTCGTCGTCATCGCAACGCGCGGAACAGATTCATCCCGGCTCTACGAGAATGACTACTCGTTGCCCGGCTTAGTCGTCGACCTTATCTGGCGTGCTCATTATGGTCAGTGCTTTCACGCACCTGACGCAAAAGCTCGATCCATATCGGTTTTGATTTCGGGCACTAAAGTGATCCACGAACGTCGACGATCTTGTGGGTCAGCCGTTCGAATCAAAACCCCTTTTTCTTGCAAGGAGTTGATCCAGCGAAGAGAGCTAGTCTGGCTCATTCCAGTCATGAACGCTACCGCCGATATTGACATCGGCGTATTTTCTTCGGCAGCGATATACAGGTGTAGCAGTGTGTCATGAACCGGATCATTTGATTCAATACCGTGAATCTTCGATATTCTGGCCTTGGCTTCTATTAAATTTCTGGCTTTGCGAGATTTTTCTGTGATGCGGTCGAAGACCAAGCTGGGTCGTGCCCTAGTCGGTTCTTCCGATGGTAATGCCGAGCTGTTCCGATAGTCAGCAGCATCAATGTCGGATACGCACTCAATGCGTGTAAGACTAGGTAAATGACCCGATAATAGTGCGGCGCGTACCATATTGCTAATTGCAGCAGCACGCTCAGGATCAAGAGGGCCGATAGCCATAGAGGCCAAAACCTCTCCGCATACAGCGCGACCAGTACGACGGCCGCGCAAAGAGTAAGGTCAACGGCGAACAAGCCTACCTCTTTCGATCCAAAAACCCGCTGACTGAAGCTTAGAGCGATGGCTGAGCCAATCACCGCTGCAACGATCAAACTCGCGACTATTCGTTCAGGCGCTCCGCCACGCCACCAGGCGTAACCGAACGTACAGAGTAGCAGGATCAAATAGAGGTAGGCGTTCATGCGTCAGGCGGCGATCGGCAGTCCCGAAATTGCCTTCGTCGGCTCGGGGTCATCGAACGTCGGAACGATGTCACCATGACTGATTACCCGATGTTCCACGGCCAGATCGTACATTCGCTTGTGGCATCGACCGAGGTGGGCACGAGCTTCGACGGTTAGCGCGATTGCTTTCGAGGCGTCGGCAAGCGGTCCTTGGATGACACCGTATCCGATTTTGAGTTGCCCGCGATCGGCAACAAGTGCTTGGATCATTGCGGCCGCCGAAGAAATCGTCAGGTCGTTCGATTCCTCGGCAGTCTTCAGCCCGTGGGTGATGTCTGCGACAACAGGATGGATCATTATAGCCCCCAGCTATCTATCGTTCGTTCGGTTTACGAACGCAGGCTGGCCGAGATCGAAACCAAGCCTACGACAGCGATCACCGCGAGCGCCATGGCCAGTGCAAAGGCTACCACAAGCGCCACAATCATCCCCAACCGTTTCGCTTTCCCAAACTGGTTCGGCTGATACAGTCGGTCGAAATGCAGAACCTGCTCAAAACCACTCTTTTGCGAGGGAATTTTCACTGGCTCGGCGTTCAACTGCACCGCCGGGAGTGGCGCTTCAGCATGCGGGCTCTCAACCCGTTCAAACATACCCCCTATTTCTTGAGGGGGTGTCGGCATGGCGAGGGAGGGAGTGGCAACAGCAAGCATCCGCGCAGCTTCCTTGCGGTTACGAGCACCTAATTTCTGTCTCGCATCAGACAGATAGCCGTTTACCGTCGTGATGCTGATACCCAGCTCGGCGGCGATTTGGCCCGTGTCGTAATGAAGCGCTACCAGCTCGAGGCAGCGGCGTTCACGAGGGGTAAGCCGGGACAGGTCGTTTGATTCGGGCACGTTTAACCATAACCCAGAATGGATCAGTCCCAAGGTCGAACGTGTGTCGGTCTGTAGATGGAGGGCAGAAGCCACCCGATTCAACGGGAAGGGGCTATCTTCCTCTCTGCTTCCAGCAGAATGGTCCACTCTGCATCGTATACGTGCATATTTAAAACACCGGCGATGTGAATTGGCTAAATGCGGTGCGTTGGGAGCTGCCCTGCAGTCCTGGTTAGGGGATCCCGGGGGTCGTCAGAAGGGAATACGTCGACCTCTACCGCCCGCCGTATGGGAGGAAATGCTCATGCCGCCGCTGCGCCCAAGCTTCAGCCCCAACATCAAATCGAATACGGGTTTGGCTTGAAGACGCAAGAATCGCTACCGTGCCAATCACGCTAGGAATAATATCCAATCACCCATTCGCATTGTGGAGGGATACCATGCTCAAGACCGTACTGATCGCTTTCTCGCTGGCTTCGGTTGCTGCCGTACCCGCCGGTGCTGCTCCTTGCCGGGACTCGAAAGGCAAGTTCATCAAGTGTCCGCCGGCACCCGCAAAGCCAGTGAAGTGCAAGGATGCCAAGGGCAAGTTTGCCAAATGCGGCACGCCGGGCGCAACGCCGATCAAGTGATCCTGCCAGGTGCCGTCGCTCGGCGGCACCTATGCAACTCTGCATGTAGCAAATTCTAGCCCGCCCACCTTTTTGTCGAGGCGAACAGTTCGGCTGGTTTGCGAGCGAATTGCGCTCTATTGCGCATGACCTGACGGTAGGTTTGCCCCGACCCGATGACCAGCAACGTGACTTGGACCATTTTGGACATAGTTACGCATGCGTTCTTGACGACCCACGCTTCGCGTAGATGATCCGCGCGCTCGGTCCGGGGGGACCGACTCGAAGGGGGTCATCATTGTGAAGGCAGTTTTTCTCGCGCTCTCATGCGCGACCATTTCGCTTGCTTCCGCAGCAGCGGCTCAAACCACACCCACCGCCGTACCCGCTGTATCGGCAACGCTTCGTCCTGCCACTGGCGAGAACGTGCTGCGTAGCGGGACGCCTGTAGCACTCAAGATGTCCGAAATGCTGACGACCAAAGGCAAGAAGCTAAAGGTTGGGCAGCGGTTCAACATGGAAGTCGCGCAAGCGGTTGAAGTGAACGGTGTCGTCGTTATCCCGGCCGGCAGCCCAGCGATCGGCGAAGTGACGGACGTCCGTAACAAAGGCATGTGGGGTAAGTCGGGCTACATCCAAGCTCGCCCGCTATCGGTTCGTGCAAATGGACGGCTGATTCGGCTGACGGGTTCGGTCGATGACAAGGGTGTCGCGGCTGGCGGCGGTGCGGCTGCCGTTTCCGCTGTCGTGTTCCTGCCTGCCGGGTTCTTCATGACCGGAACGAGTGCCGTGATCCCGGTTGGAGCGCCGGTTAGCGGGTTTATCGATGAGGACGTTCCGTTCGTACCGGGCGAGGCTCCGGCACCGATGACTGTTGCGGCGCCGGCTACGGCTTTGAGGTAAGAGCGAAGGGGAGGGAGCTTGGCTTCCTCCCGTTACGTTAGCGCACACTTAGCCTCGGAAAATTCGTCGATATAATGACCCGATACCCAGCGGGAGGCGGGATCGGGCAGCGGCAGGACCGGCAACTGCACCGTGTCGGCGAACCGCAGCATCCGGTCGTACACGCGCAATTCGCCGGGATGCACCACATCCTCGGCGTCGTGCAGCACCATCGCGGTGAACGGGTGCCGTTCGCCCACGCCATCGGCGGTGGCTGCCCGCCACAGCGCGTTCAGACAATCGGCCTTGGTCGTCGGACCGGGGCGTTCGGTCAGCACCAGCCGGATGCGTCCGTCGCCATTAGCGACCGCCGCGATGGCATCGATCGTCGCGCGGTCGTTGGGATAGGCCCCGACATAGAGCCGCCAGTCGGGGTGGTCGATCCGCGCGATCGTGGCGCGCAGCATCGCGCCGATCACCGCCGATTCGTCCCATGCCGGCACCAGCACCGCGATGCGCGCCGAGCAGCTTTCGACCGGAAAATCGGCAAGCGTCAGCGCGCGCGACCGTCGCCAGCGACGGCGCAGCGCGCGGACCAGATAGGCGAGATCGACCGCCAGATCGTCGATGCCGCCGATCAGCAGCCCGATCGCGGCGGCCAGCATCGTCTCACGCACAATCGCATCGATCCACGGGATCGCCGTCGCCATCGTCCATCCCCCCGGATGCTCCATGGCGGATGTAATCGAATACGATCCGGCGTCACAAGCGGGGCAGCGCACCGTTCGGACCGAAACGGAATATTTTGCCGCCGGCCGTGAACCGTTCGCGCAAGCGGACGTTGGCGAAAACGGTCCTCAATCCCCTTTCGGGACTGGTGCCTTTGCGCACCGGCCGCGCCGCTCCGCAGCGGCGCGGCCGAACGCCGCCGTTACCAGTAGAATCCGCGAATCACATCGACCACCCGGCCCCGGCGATGATCGACGAGCACCACGTCGTTGTAATGCCGGACCCAGCGCTGGCCACCCCGGACCGGGGGCAGGCGATAGCGGCCCGGATCGGCGATCCAGTAGCGCTGCGCGTAATAGGGACGGCCGATCGCGACGCCCGGACGGAAGCTCTGGTAGCGGAACGGCGCGTTCCAGTTGCCGCGCGCATAGAGGCTGCGGTGGCTGTTGCGATAGGGACGCCAGTCGCCGCGACCCCATGCGCGGTCGCGCCGGTCCTCGCGAAATTCGCGGCGGGCGCGGTTCAGGTCGCGGCGTTCGTCGCGAATGTCGCGGCGATCACCATAGCGCAGCGCCTGGCGATATTCGCGCCGCTCTTCGCGAATATCCTGCCGGTCGCGGCGCAGTTCGTGCCGCGACTGCGCCATGGCGGGGGCGGCAAGCGTCGGGATCGATACGGCGGCAGCCAGTGCCGCGAGGATCAGTTTGCGCATGGGAAAGCTCCTTCCTTCCGTGATGGCAGGAGGAATGCCCGAGTCGCCCTGAACGCTACGCGAATATGATTGTAATGCTACAGCAAGGCAGGCGGATCGTTCGATCCGCTCCCTCACCCAGCCCGAACCGTCAGTTCGGACGCTGCGACGGTCCCGCCGTGCCCGGCGCGCCGACCGTGCCGATGTTGCCGAACAGGTCGCTGAAGAAGTTCGATTCGCGGCCCAGCGTCGGGGTCTTCTTGTCCGACGGGCTGATGCCGACGACCTGATCGACGCCGGTACGGTCGATCGCGGTCACGTTGCCGCGCTGGTCGAAGGTGATCTTCAGCGTCGTCTGGTCCGCCGCGCGCGGGCGGTTGAACGCGAAATTGCGGCTGTCGCGCGACAGATAGAACCATTCGCGGTCGGAGAATTGCCCGGTGAAGGTCGGCGTGCCGAGCGTCTGGAGCACCGACTGGCGCGTGTCGATGCCGGGCTGCACCGCGTTGACCAGATCGGGATCGATCACATAGCCCTGATGGCTGCGCAGCTTCGTGCAGCCGGGCAACGCGACCGCGGCACAGGCGATCATCAGCGCCGCTGCGCCACGGGTGGGAAACCGAACCATAACTTCTCCGTCCTGCGAACGCGCGACCGGGCCGGCGCGCGTGTTGCATCGCGCGGCCATGCGTTCAATATGACGGACCCGCGCCATCCACAAGCGCGCCCTTCCTGTTCCATCCGGAGTGTCATGGTCCTCAGCCGCCTGTTCCGCCGCGAACCGCCCCCGCGTCAGGCCGCGACGCTCTATCAGGCCGTCGTCGCGCGCGGTCGCCTGCCGCACTGGTATCTGGCGGGGCGGGTGCCCGACACGATCGACGGCCGGTTCGATATGATCGCCGCGATATTGACGATGGTGATGCTGCGGTTGGAGCGCGAAGGCGCCGCTGCCGCCGCCTCCGCCTCCGCCAGTCTGGCCGAATGTTTCGTCGACGACATGGACGGGCAACTGCGCCAGATCGGCTTCGGCGACATGGTGGTCGGCAAGCATATCGGGCGGATGATGGCGATGCTCGGCGGGCGGATCGGCGCGTATCGCGACGGGCTGGCCGACGATACGCTCAGGCCCGCGTTGGTCCGCAACCTCTATCGCGGTGACGATCCGGGGCCGGACGCGCTCGCCCATGTCGAACGCGAGCTGCGCGCGGTGCGCACCGCGCTCGACCCCGTGACCCTCGACCATCTGCTTGCCGGAGACGTGCCGCAATGACTTCCGAATTCCACCGCCCGATCCGCATCGACCAGATCGGCGAGGGCGAATTGCGCCAGCGGATCGAGGCCGACGGCGACGAACGCCGGCGGCTGATGGGCCGGTTCCGGCTGCTGGCGATCGATTCGCTCGTCGCCGACTATGCGCTGCGCCGCGATGTCGCCGGCATCGTCGCGACCGGCCGGTTGACCGCCCAAGTCGCCCAGGCCTGTGTCGCCAGCGGCGAACCGGTGCCCGAATCGGTCGACGAACCCTTCGTCCTGCGCTTCCTGCCCGAAAGCAGCATCGAGGGCGACGCCGCCGAACTCGACGATTCGGCGATGGACACGATGTTCTATACCGGCGCGTCGATCGATCTGGGCGAAGCCGCGGCGGAAACGCTCGCGCTGGCGCTCGACCCCTATCCGCGCAGCCCCGATGCCGAGGAGGTGCTGCGCACCGCCGGCGTGGTCCGCGAGGAAGATGTCGCGCCGATCACCGCGCTCGGCGGGCTGAAGGACCTGCTGACGAAATAAGCCTTTCCTTGGGCGGTGCTTATTGATAATCAGTCGCAATGTTATCCCCCGGTCTGTATCTCGCCCAACTGCCGCGTGCCGCCCGAGCGACGGTCGCGTCGGTCGATTGGGAGCGACTGTCGCCCAGCGAGGCGCGGCGCCTGCGCGAATTCGGACTGGACGAGGGGGTCGACGTCGAACTGCTGCACCGCGCGATGCTGCGCGGCGGGCCGATGGCGTGCCGGATCGGGCGGATGACCGTGGCGCTGCGCTCGCATGTCGCCGGCGCGATCCGCGTGGCACCACTGGGCGGCTGACGGCACCCTTTACGTGAACCCCGCTCCCCTGGTTGCACTGGTCGGCAATCCCAATGCCGGCAAGACCGCCCTGTTCAACGCGCTGACCGGCGCGCGGCAGAAGGTGGGCAATTATCCCGGCGTCACCGTCGAGCGTCATTCGGGCCGGCTGGCGCTGAACGACGGGCGGCCGATCGAGTTGGTCGACCTGCCCGGCACCTACAGCCTCGACCCCAGCAGCCCCGACGAAGCGGTGACGCGCGACGTGGTGCTCGGTCGCCAGAGCGGCGAGCGGGTGCCCGATGCGATGATCGTCGTCGCGGACGCCACCAACCTCGACAATCATCTGCGCTTCGTCCTCCAGCTCCGGTCGCTCGGCCGGCCGATGGTGCTGGCGCTCAACATGATCGACATGGCGACGCGCGACGGGCTGACGATCGATCTCGCGGCGCTGTCCGCCGAACTGGGCGTGCCCGTCGTCGCGACCGTCGCGGTGCGCAAGCGCGGGCTGGACGAACTGCGCTCGGCGCTGGACGATATTCTCGTCGCCGCGCCGCGCAAGGCGGCGATCGACACGATCGAAACCGACATCCGCCATTTCCAGCGCGAGGCGCGACGCATCGCCCGGCTGGCGGTGGTCGAACAGCCGCGGATGCGCGCCGTCACCCTCGGGCTCGACCGGGTGGCGCTGCATCCGGTGGTTGGCCCCGTCCTGTTGCTCGCCATCCTGTTCGTGATGTTCCAGGCGGTGTTCACCTGGTCCGAAGCGCCGATCGGCTGGATCGAGGGCGCGCAGGGCTGGCTGGCCGACAGCGCCACCGCCGCGCTGCCGGCCGGATTCCTGCGCGATCTGCTGGTGCAGGGGGTCATCAACGGCGTCGGATCGGTCGTGGTGTTCCTGCCGCAGATCCTGATCCTGTTCCTGTTCATCCTGCTGCTCGAGGCATCGGGCTATATGGTGCGCGCCGCGCTGCTGATGGACCGGTTGATGAGCGGGGTCGGCCTGTCGGGCCGCGCATTCATTCCGCTGCTGTCGTCGTTCGCCTGCGCGATCCCCGGCATCATGGCGACCCGGTCGATCGACGATCCCAAGGAACGGCTGACCACGATCCTGATCGCGCCGTTGATGACCTGTTCGGCGCGGCTGCCGGTCTACGCGGTCATCATCGGCGCGTTCATTCCGGCGCGATCGGTGCTGCCGGGTGTCGGGTTGCAGGGGCTGGTGCTGCTGGTGCTGTACCTGACCGGGATCGTCGGCGCGGTCCTCGCCGCCTTCGTCCTGCGCCGCACCGCGACCAAGGGGGCAGGGGGCGGCTTTTTGATGGAGATGCCGCGCTATCAGCTTCCGTCGATCCGCGACGTCGCGATCGGGCTGTGGCAGCGCGCCTATGTGTTCCTGCGCCGCGCGGGGACGATCATCCTGCAGGTCACGGTCGCGCTGTGGATCCTCACCTCCTATCCGGTCGCGCCGGCGGGGGTGAAGCAGTCGGAATATTCGATCGCCGGGCGCATCGCCTCGGGCCTCGAAGTCGTGCTGCGGCCGATCGGCTTCAATCATGAGATGGCGCTGGCGGTGATCCCGGCGATGGCGGCGCGCGAGGTCGCGGTATCGGCGCTCCAGACCGTCTATGCGATCGACGCGACGGACGAGGAACAGGGCGCGCAGGAACTGGGCGGGCGGCTGGCGGGCCGCTGGAGCCTCGCCACCGCGCTCGCCTTCCTCGCGTGGTTCGTGTTCGCGCCACAGTGCCTGTCGACGATAGCGGTCGCCCGGCGCGAAACCAACGGCTGGAAATGGCCGGTGGTGATGATCGTGTATCTCTTCGCGCTCGCCTATATCGCGGCGGGTGCGACCTACTGGACGGCGGTCGCCTTCGGGCTGGGATAGGCCGCTATTCCTCGCGCTTCGCCCCGTCGAGGAGCGCCTTTGCCCGTTCGCGTTCCTGTGCCTCGGCCTGTTTCTCCGCCTTGGTCCGGCCGAATTTCGCGCGGTTGGCGTCGGCGGTCGTCGCCTTGGCGGCGGCGACACGGGCCTTGCGGGCTTGGTTGAGGTTGATGACGTCACCCATCGCCGGCTCCTTCGCGCACAAACTGCGCCGAAACGGGGCGAAAGGGAAGGCGGATCATCCCATGGGATCGATTGCGGGAGACGGGTCGACGCAGTAGCCGCAGCCCCGAGCGATAAGGTGGAACGATGCGGATCAGGGACGGGGTGCGGCAGGGAATCGGGGTGAGCCTGATCGCGCTGATGGCGGCATGCGGCGGCGGTGGCGGTGGCGGTGACGATGGGGACGGCACGGTCAGCGCACCGCCACCGGTCGCGACCGCGACGCCCACCCCGACGCCCAGCGCCAGTAGCTCGACGACGCCGCCTGTGATCGGATGGTGGCGGCCCGGCGCGACCGCGACGACGTGGCAATGGCAGCTCACGGGAACGCTCGACACCAGCTATGCCGTCACCGCCTATGACGTCGATCTGTTCGACACGCCGGTCGCAACGATCCAGAAGCTGCACGACGGCGGGCGGCGGGTGATCTGCTATTTCTCCGCCGGATCGTCGGAAAACTGGCGCAGCGACGATGCGCAGTTCGCCGCCGCCGATCGCGGATCGGCGCTCGACGGCTGGGTCGGCGAACGCTGGCTGTCGGTCACGTCCAGCAACGTCCGCCGGGTGATGCAGACCCGGCTCGATCTGGCGCGGACCAAGGGCTGCGACGCGGTCGAGCCCGACAATGTCGATGGCTATGCCAACAAGAACGGCCTCGGCATCACCGCCGCGCAGCAGCTCGACTATAACCGGTTCCTCGCCGGTGAGGCGCATGCGCGCGGGCTGGCGGTGGGGTTGAAGAACGATCTCGATCAGGTGGCGGCGCTGGAGGGAGCGTTCGACTTCGCGGTCAACGAACAATGTCACGAGTTCGACGAATGCGCGATGCTCAAACCGTTCGTCACCGCGAACAAGCCGGTGTTCGTGGCGGAATACAAGGCAACCTATCGCAGCAACAGCGGCGGCGCGCGCGACAAGCTGTGTGCGACGTCGCGCGCCGAAGGGGTGCATACGCTGGTGCTGGCCGAGGCGCTCGACAACAGCTTTAGGTTCAGTTGCGACGGCTGAGAGGCCTGCATCCCCTAGCGCAACCGGCGGCGCTGGCTTAGGAAGCTCGGCCATATCCCATTCGTGAAGAAGGCAAGCGCCATGGCTGGCAGCGTCAACAAAGTGATCCTCGTAGGCAATCTGGGCCGCGACCCCGAATCGCGGTCGTTCCAGAACGGCGGCAAGGTGGTGAACCTGCGCATCGCCACGTCGGAATCGTGGAAGGATCGCAACAGCGGCGAGAAGAAGGAAAAGACCGAATGGCATTCGGTCGCGATCTTCAACGAAGGCCTCGCCAACGTCGCCGAACGCTTTCTGCGCAAGGGCAGCAAGGTCTATATCGAAGGCCAGCTCCAGACGCGGAAATGGCAGGACCAGCAGGGTCAGGACAAATATTCGACCGAGATCGTGCTGCAGGGGTTCAACTCGGTGCTGACGATGCTCGACGGCCCCGGCGGCGGTCAGGGTGGCGGCGGTGGTGGCCGCAGCGGCGGCGGCGACTTTGGCGGCGGTGATGATTTCGGTGGCGGATCGTCGGGCGGTGGTCAGGGCGGCGCATCGCGCGGCGGCGGCTTCAATTCGGGCGGCAACAAGGGCGGTGGTTTTTCGGGCGGGTTCGGCGATGATCTCGACGACGACGTGCCGTTCTGAGCGCACCCGCTCCTACCCCCGCTTGAGGACGAACGTCGTCACCGAGCGGGGGTCGGCGACCGGCGTGATCCGGTCGGCGGCCGCATTGCGCCGGGCATCGGTCACGATCCGCCGCGTCAGGCGATAGCCGCCGGCGGCGGGCGCAAGCGTGAGGCGGCGTGACAGCACCCCGCCGTTGACGTGGACGATCACCAGCGTGGCGCCATCGCCCGAAAGGGCGGCGACACTGTCGGGATCGTCGACCGGCACCAGGCGATAGCCGGGGCGGATATGGCGGCTGAAATTGGCCATCGCCCAATATTTGCGGGTGATGCGGATCGCGTCTGGCCCCGGTGCGGCGGCGGTCAGGTCCATCTTGACGATGCCCCAGTTCGATCCGGGCTGGCCGTCCCGCGCGCTGCGGTTTTCCACCGCCTGCCAGAATACCCATGCGGCGGGTTCCAGCCGGCGCAGATCGCCCACGACATGCTCGGCAAAGGCCAGCGCGGTCGCGACGTCGTCGACCTGCTCCGGCGTCTTTTCCAGCGCCATGTCGTGTTCGCTCATCCACAGGCGAATGCCCGAAGCACGTGCGATGTCGCGCACCCCGGTCTGATGGACCGTGCCATAGCTGTGGACGTTGAGCTGGCCGATCCGTGCCCGGGTGGCGGCGGGATAGGCGGCCCAGTCGGCGAGGAAGAGGTGCGAGTTCGTCTCATCGGGCGCGGCGACGACGGTGGTCAGGCCGCGCGCTTTCAGCGCCGCATCGCTCGCGTCGATCATCGCCGCCTGCCGCGCGGGCGACCAGTGCGCGCCTTCCTGCGTGTTGGCGGCGAACCAGTAGTCGGTATTCGGCTCGTTGACCGGTGAAAGCGTGCGGAAGGCGATGCGGTGGCGGCGTTGCAGTTCGTCGACGACGCGCGCCAGATAGGCGGCGAACGCGCCCTCCTGTCCCGTGCGCAGATTGTCGTCGGTGCCGCTCGTCGCACCCGATACCCGGCCGCTGACCGTCATGAACCATGGCGGCGAGTTCGAGAACGCCTCGAACAGCGGGGCGTCGACCCGGCGGCGAATCGCATCGAGCCACCAGCGTTGAGCGGCATCGGCGCTCCAGTCCCACATCGCCGGATCGTCGCCGCGCCATGCGCTGCGGGCGTCGACCCCGGCCGGCACGCGCCAGAAACCGGGCACCGCCCCACCGGTCCGCAGATAGGGCGGGGTATCGGGCGCGTTGCCGCCGCCGATATTATAGCGTGCGATCGTCCAGCCGAGTCCATCGGCACCGTAGAACAGATCGGCCAGCCGCTCGCGCGTCGCATCGGGATAGGCCCCGGTCACATTGGCGAACCACGCGAGCGCGGTGCCCCAACCCTCAAAGGTCGTGCCGGGCCGGTCGGTCGCGATGCGCAGCGTCACCGGAACCGGAACCGATTCGCCGTGTCCGGCAGCCACGTGAGCGTCTTGCGCGGCGACGCCGCCGGGCAGGATCAACGCGAGCGGGAGAAGCCAGCGCAGCCGTGCCTTGAGGCCAGTCATTCGGTTCCTCCCCTTTTGCGGCTTCGGCGTTGCATCGCCGGTTCAACCGTATATTGTCATACAAAACATCGTTTCCGGGGAGATGCAAGACATGATGGGCAAGCTGTTGTTGGGCGTGGGGATGATGGCGCTGGCGATGCCGGCGTGGGGACAGGCACCGCGGGTCGAACCGGTCCAGGTCGATCCCGGCCGTCCCGACTGGGAAAATCCGGCGGTCTACGCCCGCGGCAAGCTGCCCGCCCGCGCGACCGGTTTCGCCTATGAGAGCCGCGAACGCGCGCTTGCCGGGCATCGTACCCAATCGGCGCGCTTCCTGTCGCTGGACGGCGACTGGGCGTTCGCGTTCAGCCCATCGGTCGACGGCGCGCCCAAGGGGTTCGAGTCGCCCAGCTATGACGTGTCGCGGTGGAAGACGATTCCGGTGCCGGCGATGTGGCAGGCGCAGGGCCATGGCCAGCCCAAGTACAACAATATCACCTATCCCTTTCCCGCCAACCGGCCGCTGGTGCCGCACGATACGAACGAGACGGGATCGTACCGCCGCGACTTCACCCTGCCCGACGGGTGGCGCGGGGACGACGTGATCCTGCACATCGGCGCGGCGGGATCGGCATATCGCGTGTGGGTCAACGGGCGCGAGGTCGGCTATTCGGAGGACAGCAAGCTGCCGTCCGAATTCGACGTGACCCGCTTCGTCAAACCGGGGCGCAACATGGTGGCGGTGCAGGTGATCCGCTGGTCCGACGGATCGTATCTGGAGGATCAGGATTTCTGGCGCGTGTCGGGGATCGAGCGCGAGGTCTTTCTGGCGGCGGTCCCCAAAACGCGGATCGACGACGTGTTCGTCCATGCCGGGCTCGACCGCAGCTTCCGCGACGGGCGACTGGCGGTCGATCTGGCCGTGACCGGTGCGGCGGCGGCGCGGGCGCGTGTCGTGCTGCTCGACGGGACCCGCGAACTCCTGTCGCGCGAGGCGGCGGTGCCGGCCGGGGCCGCGCGCAAGCTGACAATCGCCGCCGACGTGCCGGGCGTGCGCCCGTGGAGCGCGGAGACGCCCGACCTCTACACGCTGCTGGTCGAACTGCTCGACGGGTCGGGGCGGGTGATCCAGTCGACCCCGCAGAAGATCGGTTTCCGCGACGTGGCGATGATCGGCGGTCGGGTGAGCGTCAACGGCCGGCCGATCGTCCTGCGCGGCGTCAACCGCCACGAGCATGACCCCGTCACCTTCCACGTCATCTCGCTCGAATCGATGCGGCGCGACATCGAACTGATGAAGCGCAACAATATCAACGCGGTGCGTACCTCGCACTATCCCAACGATCCGCGCTTCTATGCGCTGGCCGACGAAATGGGCCTCTATGTCATGGACGAGGCCAATATCGAGAGCCATGCCTATATGGACTATGCCAACAAGCATCCCGAACTGCGGTCGAAATTGCAGATCGGCTTCGATCCGGCATGGGAAGGCGCGCATGTCAGCCGCGTGATGAACATGGTCGAGCGCGACAAGAATCACCCGTCGGTGATCTTCTGGTCGCTCGGCAACGAAGCGGGCATCGGCCCCAATTTCGAAAAGGCGGCAGCATCGATCCGCGCGCGCGATCCCGGGCGGCTGATCTCCTATCTCGGCTGGGGCACGCTCGACTGGGATCATCAGCCCAATCCCTATGTCGACATCTATGCGCCGATGTACGACGACGTCGAGAAGATGGTCGACTGGGCCAAGGACCCGACCCGCACGCAACCGATGATCCAGTGCGAATATGCCCATATGCAGGGCAATTCGGGTGGCAATTTCAAGGAATATTGGGACACGATCTACGCGCACCCGAACAAGTTGCAGGGCGGCTTCATCTGGGACTGGGTCGACCAGTCGATGGTCCGCACGACGAGGGACGGCAAGCATTACTGGGGCGACGGCGGCGAATATGGTCCCAATCCGGGCGGTGACATCGAATTCGGCGACGGGCTGAACCAGCCCGACCGCACCCCCAACCCGCATCTCTACGAAGTGCAGAAGGTGCTCTCGCCGATCCAGTTCGAGCGGTTCGATCCCGCGACCGGGCAGGTCACGGTGCGCAACCGGCATGATTTCCGCGACCTGTCGGGCTTCGCGTTCGACTGGGTACTCGAAGCCGACGGCGTGGCCGTGGCGACCGGTGCGTTGCCGCCGATGACCACGGCGGCGGGCGCGACGCAGACGATCACGCTGCCGCTACCCAAGGACGCACGCAAACCCGGCGCGGAAGTTTTCGTGACGGTGCGCGCCAGGGCAAGGGCCAACGCGATCCCGCTGGTGCCGGCCGACCATGTCGTCGGCTGGGAACAGTTCGCCGTCGCCCGGTCGGGCGAACGCGCGCACGTCGCCACGAGCGCGACCGTGCAGGACAGCGCGCAGGCGGTCAGCCTGAGCGCGGGCGGCGATACGCTGACGATCGACCGGGCGACCGGGCTGGCGCGGCTGACGCGCGGCGGCACGTTGCTGGCCAGCGGGGGGGCGCCGAATTTCTGGCGGGCGGAAACCGATAACGACACGCTGACCGGCACCGCGCGCCAGCAGGAGCCGTGGCGGGCGATGAGCGCCGAGCGGCAGGTGCGCGCGATCACCGTCGTCCGGCGCCCGAACGGCGGCGCGACGGTGACGGTCGACCATGCACTGGGCGCGGGCGCGGCGCGGTTCGTCACCACCTATGCGATGGAGGCGATGGGCGAAGTCGCGGTGTCGGGCGAACTCACCCCGCTGAAAAGCGACCTGCCGCCGCCGGTCCGCGTCGGGCTGATGTGGTCGTTGCCGACGACGATGACCACGGTCGAATGGTATGGTCGCGGACCGCATGAAAGCTATGTCGATCGCAGGACCAGCGCACCGATCGGCCTGTGGCGCGGGCAAATCGCCGAACAGAACCATGATTACATGCGGCCACAGGATACCGGCAACAAGACCGACGTGCGCTGGATGGAATTGTCGGGCGGCGGACAGGGGCTGCGGATCGAGGGCGACGGCCCGCTGATGATGCAGGCATTGGCGTTTCCCTACAGCGATCTCTATCGCCGGCCGGAGGGCACGTGGAAGTCGAGCGACATCGTGCCGCATGACCAGGTATCGCTGATCGTCGATGCCGGGCAATGGGGCGTCGGCGGCGATACCGCGTGGAACTGGGTCGGCCAGCCGCACATGCAGTATCGCACGAAGCTGGAGCCGATCCGCGTCGCCTTCCGCTTCAAGCCGTTCGCGGGCGAGGGGACGACGCCCGACAAGGCGCGGCCGGCGCGCGCGACCGAGGTGCAGTGATGCGCGCGCTGGCGGCGCTGGCGGCGGTGGTGGCGGGGGGCCTGTCGCTCGCCGCCGCCGCGCCCGAACCCCGTTTCGATGCGGCGCACGCGGGCAATCCGCTGCTGCCGGGCTATTTCGCCGATCCCTCGATCGTGCGCGACGGCAACCGCTGGTATATCTTCGCCACGATCGATCCATGGGGCGGCGATGCGCTGGGACTGTGGACATCCGACAACGGTCGCGACTGGCGCTTCTCCACGCCGAACTGGCCGACGAGGGCCGCCGCGACGAGCCCGACGTCGAGCGATGCCAAGGTCTGGGCACCGTCGGTGGTCAAGGCGGCGAACGGGCGCTGGTACATGTACGTCTCGGTCGGGAGCGAGGTGTGGGTGGGCAGCGCGACGTCGCCCGCCGGGCCATGGGCCGATGCCAATGGCGGCAAGCCGCTGATCGGCCGCGATTTCGACCGGCGCTATCACATGATCGATGCCGAGGCGTTCGTCGATACCGACGGGCAGGCGTATCTCTATTGGGGATCGGGGCTGAACTGGGTCAACGGGCACTGTTTCGTGGTGAAGCTGAAGCCCGACATGGTCCGCTTCGACGGGCCGGTGCGCGACGTCACCCCGCCGAATTATTTCGAAGGGCCGTTCATGATGCGGCAGGGGAAGCATTATGTGCTGAGCTATAGCGACGGCAAGACGACCGAAGACACCTACAAGGTCCGCTATGCGATCGGCGATACCCCGTTCGGCCCGTTCCGCGAAGGGCCGGGCAGCCCGATCCTGTCGACCGACGCCGCACGCAACGTCATCAGCCCCGGCCACCACGCGATCTTCCGCTCGGGACGACAGGCGTATATCCTGTATCATCGCCACGGCCTGCCGTTCCTGCCCTCGGGCGATGCGGTGCTGCGGCAGGTGGCGATCGACCCGATCCGGCTGAACGACGACGGCACGATCGCGCGGGTGGTGCCGGGGCATGGCGGACCGGTGCGGGGGTTCGCCGCGCGGCGCGCTCAGGGCCTGCCATGGCGCGCCAGCGGGCAGGGCCGCGACGCGCTGCACGGTCCCGAACGCGCCGGCGACGATAACTATGCGACCGGCTGGATACCGGCCAGCGCCGTGCCGCCGCGGATCGTCGCCGATCTGGGCACGGCGAAGCCGGTGCGCGAGAGCGGCCTGCGGATGGGCTTCCCGGTCCAGTCCCATGCGCTGACGATCGAGGGATCGGCGGACGGCAAGCGCTGGACGCGGCTGGCCGGGGAGAGTGCGGCCAGCGGATCGCCGATCGTCCTGCGCCATGCGGTACGGACGCGCTACCTGCGGCTTACCGTTCCGCAGGACGCGACGCTGCTGGAGTGGACGATCCGCTGAGCGCCAGTCCGCGTTACAGGCGCGGGCCGGCGACCGCCGCCTTGGGCTTGGCCGGGGCGGCCTCCAGCAGCCGGAGGAGCGCCGGGGTGCGGGTGTCGCGCCGGGCATAGTCGCGCGCCGACAGGCCGGCGATCACATCGGCCTGATCGGGGTTGGCGCCCGCCGCCACCAGCGTGCGGACCATGTCGGGATTGCGCAACTGCACCGCGCGGATGAGCGGCGTCTCGCCGCTCGAATTGCCCAGATTGAGGTTCGCCTTGCGCGCCGCCAGCGCGTCGACCGCCTCGACCGAGCCTGATTCGACCGCATAGATCGCCGCCGTGTTGCCGCGATTATCCTGCAGATTGGGGTTCGCTCCCTTGGCGAGCAGGAAGCGCAGATAGGTCAGGTTGCCGCTCTTGGCGACGATGTGCAGCGCGCCTTCGCCGGTCGAACGGTCCTTGGTGTTGATGATCGTCTGTCCGGGCTGACCCAGAATGTCGTTCACCTTGTTGCCGTCCTCGTCGCGCACCGCTTTCAGGAAGCTGTAGCCCGGCGACGTCTGCTGGCCCTGCGCGGCGGCGGGCAGCAGCAACGTCGCGGCGAGCAGGACACGGATCGGCTTCATTCCAAATACTCCCCGGCGGACACACGCATGGCTTGCATGGAATCGCCTATCAGATCATGGGCAACAACACCATGAACAGCTATCTGCGAACCGTCGGTCCCGCGCTCGCGCTGCTGCTTGCCGCATGCGGCGGCGGCGAGCAACCGGCCGAGACGCCGCCGCTGGCGGGCGCGCGGATCGGCGGGCCGTTCGTGCTGACCGACGGGCAGGGCCAGGTGGTGCGCGACACCGACTTCGCCGGCAAATGGCGCATCGTGTATTTCGGCTATACCTATTGCCCAGACGTCTGCCCGGTCGATCTCCAGACGATCGCCGCCGGCCTCAAGGCGTTCGAGGCCGACGAGCCCGAACGTGGCGACAAGGTCGTGCCGATCTTCATCACCGTCGATCCCGAGCGCGATACGCCCGCCGTCGTCGGCAAATTTGTCGCGGCGTTCCATCCGCGCATGGTCGGGCTGACCGGATCGGCGCAGGCGATCGCCGACGCGGCACGTGCCTACGGCGTCACCTATGCCAAGTCGCAGCCGCCCGGTGCGTCGGAATATCTGATGGACCACAGCCGCACGGCGGTGCTGATGGACCCGCAGGGCCGCCCGGTGGCGCTGCTGCCGCAGGACGAGGATGCGGCGGCGGTCGCGAAGGAGCTGGCGAAGTGGGTGCGATGACCGGCCGCTTCTGGGACGACCTGCCCCTTGCGCAACTCGACCGCGCACAATGGGAGGCGCTGTGCGACGGCTGCGGCAAATGCTGCCTGCACAAGCTGGAGGACGAGGACACCGGCGAGGTCCATGCGACCAACGTCGCATGCAAGCTGCTCGACCGGCGGATGGGCCAGTGCAGCGATTATCGCCACCGCCATGCCTATGTCCCCGAATGCGTGCGGCTGAACGCGCGCAACGTCGCCAAGATCGAATGGCTGCCCTCGACCTGCGCCTATCGCCTGCGCGCCAATGGCGAGACGCTGCCCGACTGGCATTATCTGAACAGCGGCGACCGCGAGAGCGTGCATGCCGCCGGCCAGTCGACGCGCGGCTGGACCGTCAGCGAGGTCGACGTGGGCGATATGGAGGATCACCTGACCGACCGCGTGCTGTGATCGACGGGGTCGAGGTCGTCCGCCATCCGCGCGCCCGGGTCGCGCGGCTGTCGGTCGATCCGGCCACGGGGCGGGTACGCCTCACGGTGCCCAGACGCATGGCGCTGGCCAAGGCGGTGGCATGGGCCGGCGAAAAGGCCGAATGGATCGCGGCGCAGCGGGCGAAGCTGCCGCAGGGCCGGCCGTTCGTCGACGGTGCGGTTGTGCCGGTGGCCGGACGCGACGTGCGGCTGGTGTGGGATGCGGGCGCGTCGCGGACGCCGGTCCTCCGTCCTTCCGGCGAAGGCCGGGATGACGAGGCGGTTCTGGTCTGTGGCGGTCCCGCCGAAGCCTTCGCCACCCGAATCGAACGCTGGTTGCGGTGCGAGGCGTTGCGCCTGCTTGCCGAGGATACCGCGCACTATGCCGCGAAGGCCGGCGTCACCGTCGCGCAGGTCGCGGTCGCCGATCCCAGGGCGCGCTGGGGCAGTTGCAGTTCGACCGGCGCGATCCGCTATAGCTGGCGGTTGCTGCTCGCCCCCATCTCCGTCCGCCGTGCGACCGTGGCGCATGAGGTGGCGCACCGCATCCATATGCACCACGGCCCCGCGTTCCACGCGCTGGTCGCCGAACTGTTCGAGGGCGATCCCGACGACGCCCGCCGCTGGCTGCGCGCATCCGGCGCGGCGCTTCACTGGTACGGGCGCGACTCTTCCTCATAAGGGCGGTCGGGCGCGCGCCGTTCGGGCGGCGGGGCGCGGCGCGGCGGCGGTGCCGCCTCGCGCGGACCGCGTCCCAACGCGCGATCGATCCAGTCCTGATCGAGCTGTTCGTCGGGCACGCGCTGCACCTGCGGCTGCTGTTCGGCCGGATCGACCTCGTCGCCCTCCTGCGGTGCCGGCTGCTGCTGCGGCGCGGGCACCGGGTTGCCGTTTTCGTCGACATAGACCTGATCGTCGGGCTGGCCGTAATAGCTCTCGGCGTCCGGCTCCTCCTGCCATTCGGGCAGCGTCACCTTGGTGTCGAACTGCTCGACCGGGCGGCTGGCCACCGCCTGTCGCATGAACGCGGCGAAGGCGCGCGCCGGGGCGGTGCCGCCCTGCAACCCGCTGACCGTCTTGGCATCGTCGCGGCCCATCCACACGCCGGTGGTGATCCCTGACGAGAAGCCCATGAACCAGCCGTCCTTGTTCGAACTGGTCGTACCGGTCTTGCCCGCCACCGGGCGGCCGATCTGCGCGGCGCGGCCACTGCCGGTATTCACCGCCGTCTGGAGCAAGTCGGTCATCTGCTGCGCCACATAGGGCGCGACGAGCACGCGCGAACTGTCGACCTGATGCTGGTAGATCACCGATCCATTGGCGGTGACGCGGGTGATGCCATAGGGGACCACCGCCGTCCCGCCGGAGGCGACCGAGGCATAGGCGCGCGTCATGTCGATCAGCCGCACGTCCGACGTGCCGAGCACCATCGCCGGCCGCGTATCGACCGGTGTGGTGATGCCGAAGCGCCGCGCCATGTCGGCGACAGTGCCGAAACCGACCTGCTGCCCCAGCCGCGCCGCGACCGTGTTCAGCGAATAGGCGAAGGCGGTGCGCATCGACACCTGCCCGCTGAACCGGCGCGAGCTGTTGCGCGGGCTCCACCCGTCGATGGTGATCGGCGCGTCCTGCACCTGGCTGTCGGGGTTCATCCCCGCTTCCAGCGCCGCCAGATACACGAAGAGCTTGAACGACGACCCGGGCTGGCGCGTCGCCTGCGTCGCGCGGTTGTAGATCGACGAGACATAGTCCTTGCCGCCGACCATCGCCCGCACCGCCCCGTCGCGGTCGAGCGCGACCAGCGCCCCCTGCGTTCCCGCCGGGGCATTGGCGCGGATCGCGGTATCGGCGCTCGTCTGCATGCCCGGATCGAGCGTGGTCCACACGTCGAGCGGTGCCTCGGTCTCGTCGATCAGCGTTTCGAGCTGTGGCAGTGCCCAGTCGGTGAAATAGCGCACGCTGTTCTGCTGCGGCCCCGGCGACAGCTTGATCGCCTGCGGGTCGGCATCGGCGGCCTCGCTCGCGCTGATCGCGCCGGTTTCCTGCATCAGTTGCAGCACCACGCCGGCGCGGCCTACCGCCGCCTCGGCATCGGCGGTCGGCGAATAGCGCGACGGCGCCTTGACCAGCCCGGCGATGACCGCCGCCTCGGACAGCGACAACCGGTTGCCCGGATGGTTGAAGAACCGGCGCGACGCGGCATCGATGCCATACGCCCCGCCGCCGAAATACACCTTGTTGAGATAGAGTTCGAGAATCTGGTTCTTGCTGAACTTGCGCTCGATCGCGAGTGCCAGGATGATCTCGCGGAACTTGCGGCCGACCGTATAGCTGTTCGACAGGAAGATCGTGCGCGCGACCTGTTGCGTGATCGTCGATGCGCCTTGCAGGCGGCGGCCGGTGCCGCGCGTCTCGATCGCGAATTTGGTGATGCGCGCGATCGCCACCGGATCGACGCCCCAGTGCGAGCGGAAGCGCCGGTCCTCGACCGCGACCATCGCGTCGCGCATCACGTCCGGTATCTCGCTGTAGGGAATCCATTCGCCATAGCTCGGCCCCAGCGACACGAGGATCGTGCCGTCGGCGGCGCGCACCCGGATCATCTGGCCGTTGGGCGAGGATTTGAGCTGGTCGAAGCTCGGCAGGTTCGCCTTGGCATTATACACCGCCACGACGAGCGCGATCACTGCCACCAGCGTCAGGACGACGCCGGTGCCGATCGCCCAGCGCAGGATGCGCCGCCAGCGGGGCTTTGCGGCGGACCGCTTGCGAGAGCGTTCGGAGGAGCGTGCCATGAAGATGCGCCGGATACCGCGCGGGTGCCCCGGGGCACAAGCCCCGGCGCATGTCCACGCTTCAGGAAAGTCGGGCGCTGTAGCGGCGGGTGGCTGAACGCAGGGTGACGATCACCCCGCCGGATCGATCCGCGTCCAGCCCGCCAGCCGGTGGACGAGGCCGGGAAACACTCCGCCGAGCAACAATGCGCTGCCGCGCCGTTCGGCGACATGGCGCAGCATTCCCGCCACCCCCAGCGGCCGGCGCAGCGCCCGCGCCAGATCGCGCTGATAGACCTCCGCCGTACCGCCGCCCAGCGCGACTTGCGCCGCGCGGATACCGCTGCGGATCGCGATGCCCATGCCTTCGCCCGCCAGCGAGGGGATGACCCCCGCCTGATCGCCCAGCCGATAGACGCCGGACATCGTCCGCGCGGTGCGCCAGCCATAGGGGACGTTGGCGACCGCATCGACCGGCTGCCCCGCGCCACGATGCGCGAGCCGTTCGCCGAGCGCCGGGGCTTCGGCGGCGAGCACGTCGAGCAGCGCTGGCAGGCTCCCCGCCGCCTGCAACCGCGACCGGCGCACCGCCATGCACACGTTGGCGCTGCCGTCCTCCTGCAACACGATCCCGGCATAGCCACCCGCGAAGGGATGCAGTTCGATCGCATCGCCGATCATCCGGGCCAGCGCCGGGGACGCGGCGAGCCGGACGCGCACCCCCATCGCCGGATCGGCATCGCGCGGGGCGGGGCGGGCCAGCCCGCGCAGGTCGTGCTTGCCGGTCGCGAGGAACAGGTTGTCGCCGGCCACCGCGGCGCCATCGGCGGTATGCAGCACCCGCTGGTCGGCGGAGCGGATCGCCACGCCGCGCTCGACGGCGGCGCCCAGCGCCTCGGCATGGGCGAGCAGCAGCGAATCGAGCCGGCGCCGCGACAGGCCGATCGCCGGCGCGGGGAGCGATGCCCCGGCGAGCCGTCCGGCGGCATGGATGGTGATCCGGCGCACGACATGGCCGCCCAGCGTCGCTGCCTCGACGCCGACCGATTCGAGCGATTGCAGCGTGCGCCACGACAGGAACCCGCCGCACAGCGCGTCCTGCACCTCGCGCGCGCGCTCGATTACCAGCGGCCGCATCCCGCCGCGCGCGAGCAGCGCCGCCGTGACCGCGCCGGCCGGGCCGCCGCCCGCGATCAGCGCCGGCGTTCGACGCATAGCCGGAACGGAAAACGGCGGACGACCCGCGCACCCTGCACCCCCGCCGCGTCGAGCAGCGGCGGCCATTCCTCGGGACGATACGACCGCGCGATCGACAGCGTGCCATCGGCGCGGACGATCGGGTGCCAACGCAGGATGCGGGCGAGCAGCGGATAGCCGGCATGCGCGAAGCGGTGGCGATGCAGATCGTTGACCAGCCAGCCGCGTGCCGCCTCCGCCTCCATGAACCGCAGGAAAGCGATCAACTGATCGCGCGTCATGTGATGCGCGACGAGGCTGGAGACGATCACGTCGAAGCCTGCGCCCGCCAGATCGGCATAGTCGCCGGTGCGATAAGTGATCGGCAGATCGACCGGGGTATCGGCACGCGCGACGTCCGCGCTGTGCGGGTTGAGGTCGATGCCGACCAGCTCCGCCGCCACGCCGCGCGCCGCCGCCCAGCGCGCGATCCGGCGCAGCATGTCGCCATCGCCGAAGCCGACGTCGAGCAGCTTCAGCCGGTCGCCCCTGCCCGCCAGCGAATCAAGAAAGCCAAGCGTCGGGCGCGCCGCCATCGTCACCGTGTTTACCCGCGCCAGATCGCGCAGCACCGCGGCATAGACGGCGGGATCGAGCGCGGGATCGTCCATCGCCTCTTCGGCGTGGACGCGCGGGAAGCTCATGCCGCGCTCCGAAAGCCGAAACCCTCGGCGGCGAGGCCCGGACCGAAGGCAAGCGCGATGCCATTGTCGACACGCGGCCCGGCCAGCATCGCCGCCAGCACGAACATCAGCGTCGCCGACGACATGTTGCCATTCGCCGCCAGCACCCCGCGTGACACGGCGAGCGAATCGGGTGGCAGCGACAGGCTGCGCTCGACCGCGTCGAGGATCGATCGCCCGCCGGCATGGACCGCCCAGCCGTCGACCGCCGCCAGCGACCGCCCGCCGGTGGCGGCGGCGGCGAACGCCGGATCGGTCAGCGCGGTGGCGATCCGCCCCGGCACCTCGCCCGACAGGTGCATCGCGAAGCCCGCGTCGGTGATGTCCCAGCGGATCAGCGCCGCCGAATCGGGCAGCGTCGCGGCGAACGGCGCGTCGATCGCATAGCCTTGCGCCTCACCGCTCACCAACGCCGCCGCCGCGCCGTCGCCGAACTGGAGCATCGCGAGCAGCGGTTCGAGGTCGGTGGCGGGCTGCAGGTGCAGCGTCGACAGTTCGACCGTGACCACCAGCACCCGCGCATCGGGGTCGGACCGGACGATATGGCGCGCGCTGCGCAGCGCGGCGACGGCGGCATAGCATCCCATGAACCCGACCAGCAGCCGTTCGACGCTGGGGGCAAGGCCAATCCGCGCGGCGACGATCTGGTCGATGCCCGGTGCCACGAAGCCGGTGCAACTGGCGACCACCAGATGGGTGATGCCGCTCAGATCGATCTGTTCGCGCAAGGCCTCGATCGCGGCGATGGCCAATATCGGCGCCGAATCGGCATAGATTCGCATCCGTGCCGCCGTGCCGGGCATGGCATCGGCATAGAAACCGCCTGCACCCACCGGCGATCCGCCGTCTTCGCTTGCCGGCAATACCGACCAGCGATGGCTGATGTCGGCACGATCGACCATCCGGTCGAACAACCGCACCGCGCGCGCATCCAGCCGCTCGCGCGCCCAGCCAATGAAAGCGGAATGAATGTCGTGGCCGGGCACGGCGGTGCCGATGGCGTTCAACCATGCGGTGGTGGGGGTGGCGGGCATCATCGGCTCAACGCATGATCCACCGGAAAGTCGTTTTCGCACCGCAACATTTCAGGGGGGCGGGAAAGCTCAGTCCTTCCACGCCCACCACAATTGCGCCGGCGGCATGTTCCACCATTCCATGTCGTGATCGATCCGGGCGAACTGCCGGTCGAGGAAGTCGCGCACGCGCGGATTGAACTGATAGACGAGGAACGCCCCCCCGCTGCGCAGTACCGCGCGCGTCGCGGCGGCGATCGCATCGCCGACACCGGGCGGCAGCGTGGAGAAGGGCAGCCCCGACAGCACGTAATCGGCATGGGCATGACCGTGATCGGCGACGATCGCCTCGACGTCGGCGGCCGAGCCATGCACCGCCGAAAAGCGTGAATCGAGGATCGTCGCGTTCAGATAATCGATGAAATCGGGATTGGTGTCGATCACGATCAACTGCGCATCGGGCGCCAGCCTTTCGAGGATCGGGCGACAGAAGGTGCCGACGCCCGGACCATATTCGACGACGACCTTGGCGTTCGCCCAGTCGATCGGCCCCAGCATCTTGCGGATCAGCTTGTTCGACGACGGGATCACCGAGCCGACCATCACCGGATGCTTGACGAACCCGCGCAGGAAAATGCCGGCCGGCGAAGGGACACCGCGCGGCTTCCGTCGTGTCGCGGTGCTGGAACTCGTCGTCATGGAAATCCTCGAAGGATGGCGCTGGCGCACCCGTGGTCACGTCGTCGTCGCAAAAGCGCAACGAACATGCAAGCCGAACGGTTGCGGGGGTCGCGTTCGGTGCGGTGGGTAGAGCATGCCGCCCATCCGTCCGGGTGGTCCATCCGTCCGACCTGCGCCGGACGGATGGACCGGATCCTCACCCCTTCGGCCCGCGCCCCTCGACCATACCCGGCGCGATGAAGCCGATCGGCTGGATCGCGATCGCGTCCTGCTTCAGCCGGGCGGACATGGCGCGATATTCCGCTTCCATCTCCGCCGTCACCGAGGCGCGCGATTCGCCCAGTGCCGCGTCGAAATGCGCCATCGTCACCTCGCGCGTGTCGAGCCCGTCGCGCAGAGCGAACAGGCCGGCGCGCCGCACGACATCCTCCAGATCGGCACCGGTGAACCGGTCGGTGCGCCTAGCGACCGCGTCCAGATCGACATCGGCGGCCAGCGGCATCTTCTGCGTCTGGATGTTCAGGATCCGCGCCCGGCCCGCCGCATCGGGCACGCCGACATAGACCAGCTCGTCGAACCGGCCGGGACGCAGCAGCGCCGGATCGACCAGATTGGGCCGGTTGGTCGCACCGATCACCACCACCGACTGGAGTTCCTCCAGCCCGTCCATCTCGGCGAGGATGGTGTTGACCACCCGCGCCGTCACCTCCGGCTCGCCCATCCCGCCGCCGCGCGCGGGCACCAGCGAATCGAGTTCGTCGATGAAGATCACCGTCGGCGCGACCTGCCGGGCGCGGGCGAACAGCCGGGCAATCTGCTGCTCGCTCTCGCCATACCATTTGGACAGCAGGTCGCTCGACTTGGTAGCGATGAAATTCGCCTCCGCCTCGCGCGCCACTGCCTTGGCCAGCAGCGTCTTGCCAGTGCCGGGCGGGCCATAGAGCAGGAACCCCTTGGCCGGACGGATGCCGAGGCGGCGGAACGATTCAGGGCTTTTGAGCGGCAGCTCGACGCCTTCCTTCAACCGCATCTGCGCATCGTCGAGCCCGCCGACATCGTCCCAGCGGACGGTCGGCGCCTGCACCATCACCTCGCGCATCGCGCTCGGCTGCACCCGCTTCAACGCCTCGACGAAATCCTCACGCGTCACCGACAGGCTGTCGAGCACCTCCTGCGGGATCGTGCCCGCCGACAGGTCGATGCGCGGCATGATCCGCCGTACCGCATCGATCGCCGCCTCGCGGGTCAGCGCCGCCAGATCGGCGCCGACGAAGCCATAGGTGGTGCGCGACAGCTCGTTCAGCTCGACATCGTCCGCCAGCGGCATGCCGCGGGTATGGATGCCGAGAATCTCGCGCCGGCCGCGCTCGTCGGGCACGCCGACCACGATCTCGCGGTCGAACCGGCCGGGCCGGCGCAACGCCTCGTCGATCGCCTCGGGCCGGTTGGTTGCGGCGATGACGACGATGTTGGCGCGCGATTCCAGCCCGTCCATCAGCGTCAGCAACTGCGCGACCAGCCGCTTCTCGGCCTCGCCCGATACCTGGCCCCGCTTGGGCGCGATCGAATCGATCTCGTCGATGAACACGATCGAGGGCGATGCCTTGGTCGCTTGCTCGAACACTTCGCGCAGGCGCTTTTCCGACTCGCCATACGCCGATCCCATGATCTCGGGACCGTTGATGAGGAAGAATTCCGCATCCGATTCATTGGCGACCGCGCGGGCAAGCCGCGTCTTGCCGGTGCCGGGCGGCCCATGCAGCAATACCCCCTTGGGCGGATCGACGCCGAGGCGCTGGAAGAGTTCGGGGTAGCGCAGCGGCAACTCGACCATCTCGCGCAACTGGTCGATCGTCTGGCCCATGCCGCCGATGTCGTCATAGGTGACGTCGGCGCGGCGTGCCTCGCGCGGTTCCTCATATTCGGCGCGCAGTTCGATCTCGGTCGATTCGTCGATGTGGACCACGCCCTTGGGCTGGGCCGAGACAACGAGCAGGCGGATTTCCTGCAACGAGAATGCCGGCGCGTTGACGTAGCGGCGGACACCGGGCGACAGATTGTCGACCCGCTGGTGCCCGGTCGTCGCGACGATGTCGCCCTGGCACAGCGGCCGGCCGAAGAACGTCCGTTTCAGCGCGTTGGCCGACCCCTGCAACCGCAGATTCTGTTGTGCGGGCGCGAACACCACCCGGGTCGCGGCGCGTGATTCGGCCTTGCGCACCTCTACCTGATCGCCCGAACCGACCCCGGCATTGGCGCGCTGCAACCCGTCGATACGGACGATGTCGAGCCCTTCGTCCTCCGGATAGGGGGCGACCGCGCGCGCGGGCGTCGTCTTCTTGCCGACGATCTCGACGACATCGCCCTCGGCGACGCCAAGAATCGCCATGACCGACCGGGGCAGGTGGGCGATGCCGCGTCCGCTGTCCTCGGGCCGTGCGTTCGCGACCTGCAACCGCCGCCCGCCCGTTTCGCTGTCTGCCATCCAGTTCACCCCAGCATTCGTCGAAAGCGACGAACGGCGAAGATGGGGCGCATGTTGCCGGCAACAAGGCGAAAAAAAAGGCCGATCGAAACGACCGGCCGTAAAGTTTTAGGAGAGGATGCCTGAAAGGCACCCCCTATGTGCAGTGCAGCGCATTATTGTGCAAGTGCGAACAGATCAATTCATATTGCAAATTTTGCAATCGCATGCGTTCAAGAAGTTGCGTTGGAACGCAGAGCGGTGCAGCCTGTGCCGCAGTGCAACCAGAGTAGGATGGGTCGGATGCGTCGGCTTCCCCCGCTGACTGCCATTGAGGCATTTGTTCACGTCGCGCGGCTCGGCTCGGTGAAGCTCGCCGCCGACGAACTGGCGCTGTCGTCGCCCGCGCTCAGCCGGCGGGTGCAGGCGCTCGAGCGATTCATCGGCAAGCCGTTGTTCGAACGGCGGCATCAGGCGCTGCGCCTGAACGACGATGGCGAGCGGTTGCTGGCGTTGCTGTCGGGCGCGCTCGATACGCTGAGCGACGCAGTCGAACAGATGTCGGGCGCGGTCGAGGTGCTGCGGCTGCGCTTGGGCGTGCTGCCGCTGTTCGCGATCCAGCGGCTGATGCCGCGCATGGGCGACCTGAAGGAACGCCATCCCGAACTGCACCTCGATTTCGATACCGCGCACCATGGGCTGGGGCGGCTGGGCGAGGGGCTCGACGTCGCGATCGTGCTCGATCATGCGATCGATCCGGCACTCTATGCGCGGCGGCTCGACCGCAACCGGGTCTATGCCATCGCCGGGCGCGCGCTGATCGAGCGGTCGCCGATCACCGATCCGGCGCAATTGTCGCAGCATACCGCGCTGATCCACCGCGACATGCCCGATACCTTCGCCGACTGGATGCATGCCGTCGGGTTGCCCGACCTCGAACCCGCCGCGATCGACCGGTTCGATTCGGGCACGCTGATGCTGGAGGCGGCGGCGCAGGGACTGGGCGTCGCCTTCATGCTCGAATCACATTTCGAAACGGCGCGCGACGACCGGCTGGTGCCGTTGTTCGACCGGGCGGTCAATTCGACCTACAGCCATTGGTTCGTCTGCCGCCCGCGCCTGTTGCAGCAGCGGCCGGTGAAGCTGTTCCACGACTGGCTGGTGCAGGCGCTGGACGCGCCGGCGGAGTAAACCGCCACAGAATATACCCGCCCGTCACCCCCGCGCAGGCGGGGGTCCATAAACGCCAACGTCAACGATAGAACCGCAGCGTCAGCGTCTATGGATTCCCGCCTTCGCGGGAATGACGACAGAAGGCCAAGCCTTACGCTTCCGACCGCGCAGTCACGATCTTGCCCGGATTGCGCGGCGGCTCGCCCTTGGGCAGCTTGTCGACGGCGTCCATGCCGCTTTCGACCACGCCCCACACGGTGTACTGCCCGTCGAGGAAGGTCGCATCGTCGAGGCAGATGAAGAACTGGCTGTTGGCCGAATTGGGGTCCATCGTCCGCGCCATCGAGCAGACGCCGCGCGCATGCGGTTCCTTGCTGAACTCTTGTTTCAGGTTCGGTTCCTTCGACCCGCCGGTGCCGTCACCGCGACCGCCGTCGCCGCCCTGGGCCATGAAGCCGTCGATCACGCGGTGGAACACCACGCCGTCGTAAAAGCCCGAATCGGCCAGCTTGACGATGCGCTCGACATGGTTCGGCGCAAGATCGGGGCGCAGCTTGATGCGCACTTCGCCCGTGTCGAGCGTCATAACGAGCGTGGAGGGGGTATCGGCCATTCAGCTACTCCTTGAAATCGGCGCCCTAGCTAGGGACTGGCAACCGCACTGGCAACCGTACGGGCGTTGGCACGGCGGTGCAGCATGGCTACAGCGGGGGTGAATCGTGCCGAAGGAGGGTTGCGCCCATGACCGAACTCGACCTTCCCGAGCCTGAGACGAGCGAACTGGACGAGGACGACCGGCTCAAGCCCGAATTCGTCCGCGCGGTCTGCGACGCGGTCGAGAACGGCGACGACGAAGCGGTGCGCGACCTGGTCGAGCCGCTCCACCCCGCTGATCTGGCCGACCTGTTTGAACTGGTGCCGGGCGAACAGCGCGCGGCGCTGGCGGCGGCGATTCCCGAGCGGCTGAACGGCGACGTCCTCGCCGAGATGAACGACTGGGTGCGCGACGCGGTGATCGACGCGCTCACCGCGACCCAGGTCGCCGATCTGGCGGCGCAGCTCGACACCGACGACGCCGTCGCGATCATCGAGGATCTCGACGATGCCGATCAGCGCGCGGTGCTGCGCGCGCTCGACCCCGACGATCGCGCCGCGATCGAGGAGGCGCTGTCCTACCCCGAGGAATCCGCCGGCCGCCTGATGCAGCGCGAGCTGGTGGCGGTGCCCGAACATTGGAGCGTCGGCGACGCGCTCGACTATCTGCGCGCCGACGAGGTGCTGACGACCGATTTCTGGGAAATCTTCGTCGTCGATCCCGCGCACAAGCCGGTCGGCACCTGCCAGTTGTCGTGGATATTGCGCACCCCCCGCTCGGTCGCGATCGCCGATGTGATGGCGCGCGAACAGACGCTGATCCCGGTCGACATGGATCAGGAGGAAGTGGCGCTGCGCTTCCAAAAATATGCACTGATCTCGGCCGCCGTGGTCGACAGCAGCGGGCGGCTGGCCGGCATGATTACCGTCGACGACGTGGTCCACATCATCCAGGCCGAGGCGGGCGAGGACGCGCTGCTGCTGTCGGGCGCCGGCGAAGGCGACATCAACGAACCGATTCGCGATTCGTACAAGGCGCGGGTGCGCTGGCTCATCACCAACCTCATCACCGCGCTGCTGCCCGCGACGATCATCGGCGCGTTCGGCGCGACGATCGACCGGATGGTGACGCTGGCGGCGCTGATGCCGATCGTCGCTGGCTTGGGCGGCAATGCGGGCACGCAGACGATGGCGGTGACGGTCCGCGCGCTCGCCACCAACCAGTTGACCCAGTCGAACACGCTGCGCGCGATCCGCCGCGAAATGGTGATCGCGCTGATGAACGGGCTGACCGTCGCCGCGCTGATCGGGACCGGCGTGACCCTGTGGTTCGGCAATCCGCAACTGGGCGGGGTGATCGGCGTCGCGATGCTGCTCAACGTCGTCATCGCCGGCTTTGCCGGCGTGTTCGTGCCGCTGACGCTCGACCGGTTCAACGCCGATCCGGCGGTCGCCTCGTCGATCTTCGTGACGATGACCACCGATTCGATGGGGTTCCTCGTGTTCCTTGGGCTGGCGACCGTCAGCGGACTGACCGCTTGAGGCGGGCGGCCGCGCTCCCCATCTGGACGCCGTGCCGCTTCACCTGACCAAAGTCGCCTTCGCCATCGATCATGTCGAACAGCTCGTCGAGCGGCTGGCCGCGCGCCATGCCGCGGGCGAGGCGCTGACCACGCGCTACCTGCCCAAACGGGTGGCGGAACTGGAGGGCGGCTCGCTCTTCTGGATCCTGAAGCACCGGCTGGTCGCCCGCTCGCCGATCCTCGGCTTCGGCGAGGCCGACGGGGGCCGTGTCGCGATCCATCTCGGGCCGAAGCTGGTGCTGGTCGAAGCCCGCCCGAAACGCGCGCATCAGGGCTGGCGCTATCTGGAGGCGGCCGACGCACCGGCCGATCTCGGCGGGGAGGGGAGCGGCGCCGACGAGCTGCCGCCCCGGCTGATCGGGGAGCTGATGGCGTTGGGGCTGCTGTAGAGAAGAAGTCTGGGTTTGCGCGGAGGCGCGGAAACGCGGAGGAGGGTGCGGCTCCTGATCGTTCCGCGTCAGCGGAATTGTCCTCCCATGCTCTCAGCAAGTCGGCCGACAGATCGCTGCGCGATCCGGCAGCACCGGACGCAACCCCTCCGCGTCTCCGCGCCTTCGCGTGAAACCGAATCTTCGCAGGCACGTCTGGAGTTGCGGCGGGTCGGCGAGGGGTGTTCGCGCGTCCAAAGTTGACAAAGTTTACACTTGCGACGTGAATGTGGGCGAAATTGGGGCAGGTTTCGCGGCCGCTATTCTGACGGTGGGAAAGAGCGGAGGCCGGGATAGCGGTGCTCCTGCGTGTAGGACAGTCGCCGCTGGAGGCCCCCGCCTACACCACCAACCCCGGATACGCCGCCCTCGCCGCCGCGATCTTCGGCTTGTCCCAGCGCATGATATACGGATGCGACGGGTTCCGCCGCGCGAAGTCCTGATGATAGGCCTCCGCCGGATAAAAGGCCCCGCGCTCGATCCGCGTCGCGATCGGCTTGGCGAACGCCTTCGCCCGCGTCAGTTGCGCGATATAGCGTTCGGCGGTCAGCTTCTGCGATCCGTTCTGCGGAAAGATCGCCGAGCGGTAGCTGGGGCCGCTGTCGGGCATCTGCCCGTTCACCTGCGTCGGATCATGCGCGACCGAGAAATAGACGCGCAGCAACGTGCCATAGCTGACGATTCGCGGATCATAGGTGATCCGCACCGCCTCGGCATGGCCGGTGCGTTCGGTCGACACCTGATCGTAGCTGGCGGTCGCTTTGGTGCCACCGGCATAGCCGCTCGTTACCGATTTCACGCCCTTCATATGCTCGAACACCGCTTCCATTCCCCAGAAACAGCCGCCCGCCAATACGGCGGTGGCAAGGCCGGGGGTCGGCGGCACGTCGCTGGCGACGGTCGGGATCGGCACCGCGCGGGTGGCGACGGCGGGAGACAGGGTCAGCACGGCACCGCCCAGAACGGCGGCCACGAGCGACACGGGAATCAGCGGGTGCATGATGGTTCCTCGGCAAGAACGCGAGGCCGCCGATATGGGGAACGCAACCGCTCCCCGCCAGATCAGCCGAGCTGTTCGATCACCGCCGGTGCGGTGTGGACCGATTTGGCTTCGCTGGGGCCGGCGAACTGCACCGCGACCAGCGCCACCGCGCCAAGCGCGAAGCCGCTGATGAAATGGCGAAGGAAACCGGTGCGCGTCTGTGTCATCTGTCTCGTCCTCTTGCCACCGCAACGCGACCGGGAGGGGCGCGCCATCGGACGGCAGGAGCCGCCCGTTCGTTCGAGGCAAGATATAATGGGTGGGGGTGAACCGCCGCTGGCGCGTCCGTTCATCTCGTCGACAGCCTCAACCATGTTGCGAGTGCGAAATCAAGCTGCGGGTCGTATCGTTTCGGCAACGCTGCGTTGCCGTTCGGTGTCGCTGCGCCGTGCGCGCTTGGCGGCGTACATCGCGCAGTCCGCCTCGGCGAGCAGCCGTTCGACCTCCGACAGCGGGCCGCAGGCGGTGCCGATGCTGACCGTCACCGGCAGATCTTCGGGCGCGACGGCGCAGACCGTATCGGTGAAGCGCTGCGCGATCCGCGCGCTGGCCTGGTCGGCCGCCGCGCGATCGGCACCGGGCAGCACGCCGACGAACTCGTCGCCGCCCCACCGAAACACGCTGCCCCCCGCCGCCAGCACGTTCTGCGCGACGCGGGTGGCGATGCCGAGCGCGGCGTCGCCCACCGCATGGCCGCAGCGATCGTTCAACTGCTTGAACAGGTCGAGATCGATGACCAGCACCGCGCCGCGGCCCTGCCATTGCTGGCGTATCCGGTCGAAGGCGGTGCGGTTATAGGCCCCGGTCAGCCCGTCGCGCTCGGCCAGCCGCGCCAGTTGCTGCTGCCCGCGCTCCGCCTCCAGCGCGAACAGCGAAAAGCCGCGGAACAGGATGAAGGTGATCGCGATCGCGACCAGCCATGCGGCGATCCCGCCATGCTGCCCGGTCACGCGCGTGCTGACCTGTCCGTCGAACGCGCTGATCGACCGGGCGAGGAACAGCGGCACCGTCGGCGCGAACAGCGAAAAGACGATCCAGCCGGTATGCAGCGATTCGCGCCGCGCGATCCGCCATGCGACCAGCGCGGTCGCCCCGTCGAACAGCGCGCGCACGATGCTGAGATACCCGACGCGGGCACCGATCGCGGTCGGATCGGTCGACAGCAGCAGCGGCACCCCGCCGATCGCCGCGGCGATCAGCAGCACCCGGTTGCTGCCGCCGGGATGGGCGAAGTTGCGCATGCCCGCAAAGATCGCGGCATAGGCAAGGATCGCCAGCGGATTGCCGATCCACGCGATGATATAGGGCGCGCCCATGTCGCGCAGCAGCGCGACCGAGGAGGTCAGCCCGAGCAGGATGTGGCCGAATCCCCACCATGCCGCCCAGCGTCCGAACCGCCCGGTCGCCCATGGCACGATATGGACCACCCCCGCGACGATCGACGCGAAGGATACCATGACGTACAGGGTAGACAGATCGAGCAACCGGGCCTCGCGCTTCACCGAAGCACCGGCCGATAGCGGCAAATCGCTAATAGTCCGTTTTGATACGACCGGTCGCGACGCGCCGGCCGGGGAAGGGCCTGCCCGGCGGCACAGCCCGTTCCCCGCGCCTTCGCGCGAAGCAGAAGCGTTATTTCAGCGCGTGTGCCGCCGTGCGAATCCGCGCGCATGCCTCGCGCAGCAACTCGTCCGACGTCGCATAGCTGATCCGCATCGCCGGCGAGAGGCCGAAGGCGGCACCCTGCACCGCCGCGACCTTGGCATCTTCCAGCAGATAGCCGACGAAATCCTCGTCGGTATCGATGCGCTTGCCCCCCGGCGTCGCCTTGCCGATCAGCCCCGACACTTCCGGGTAGACATAGAAGGCGCCGTCGGGCGTCGGGCAGGTAACACCGTCGATCGCATTCAGCTCAGCCACCACCATGTCGCGGCGGCGCAGGAAGGCGGCGTTACGCTCGGCGAGGAACGACTGGTCGCCGTTCAGCGCGGCGACGGCGGCGGCCTGCGCGATCGAACACGGGTTGGAGGTCGACTGCGACTGGAGCTTGGCCATCGCCTTGATGAGCCATGCCGCGCCGCCGGCATAGCCGATGCGCCAGCCGGTCATCGCATAGGCCTTGGAACAGCCATTCACGGTCAGCGTGCGGTCGTACAGGCCCGGATTGACCTCGGCGACGGTGGCGAACTCGAACCCCGGATAGACGATATGCTCGTACATATCGTCGGCGAACACCCAGACATGCGGATGCCGCTCGATCACCTGCCCCAGCGCGCGCAGCTCGTCACGGGTATAGCCCGCGCCGGTCGGGTTCGACGGCGAATTGAGGATGACCCACTTGGTCCGTGACGTGATTGCCGCTTCGAGCTGTTCGGGGGTGATCTTGTAATTCTGCGCCGCACCCGCCGCGACGAACACCGGCGTGCCGCCGGCGAATTGCACGACATCGGGATAGCTCACCCAATAGGGCGCGGGCACGATCACCTCGTCGCCCGCGTCGATCGTCGCGACCAGCGCGTTGAACAGCGTGTGCTTGCCGCCGACGTTCACGCTGATCTGGTTCGGCGCATAGGTCAGGCCGTTGTCGCGCTGGAACTTCGCGGCGATCGCGTCCTTCAGTTCGGCGGTGCCGTCGACGTTGGTATATTTGGTCTTGCCCGCGCGGATCGCCGCGATCGCGGCATCCTTGACGAAATCGGGCGTGTCGAAATCGGGTTCGCCGGCACCCAGGCCGATGACGTCGACGCCCTGCCGCTTCAGCTCGAGCACCTTCGACGTGATGGCGAGGGTCGGCGAGGGATTGATGCGATCGAGCGCGGCGGAGGGCTTCATGGGTCGTCCGATGCTGTTGGGAAAGAACGCGCGCCGCTTAGCCCGGCGTGGGTCCTTCCGCAACCAGCCGCGCATGAATCAATCCACGAACCGCGTTGCCGATGTAAAATCCTTGCGCGAGATCGGCCGGGGTCAGCGGCATTTCCACCGCCTCGCCGCGCGCGATCAGCTCGCCGCGCAGCACGCCCGGCAACAATCCGTGCGCCAAAGGCGGGGTCAGCAACTGGGCCCCGCCGCCGACGAAGATCGAGGTGAAACTACCCTCGGTCAGCTCGCCGCGCGGATTGACGAACACCGTCTCGAAACAGCCCGGCGGCGGCGCGGGCCAGAACCGCCGGTCGCTGGTCTTGTGTGCCACCCGCACGTCGCCGCACGCCACCGGCAGCGCGGCGAGCGCCACGGCGACCGGCCCGGCGGGCGTCGCGGGCAGCGGCTGCACGTCGATCGCGGTCGCCCCGCTGCGTGACAGCAGCAAGCGTACCCGCATCGCCTTGCGCAGGCGAAAGGTCGCCGCCTGCAAGTCGTTGCGCGTCGCATGGCGATCGAACGCGAAGCCCAGCGCGCGCGCGCTGTCGTGCATCCGCGCCAGATGGCGTTCGAGCAGCGGGATGCCGGTGATCGGATCGAACGCCATCGTCTCGACCAGATCGAACCGGGGGGCGGGCAGGTCGAGGAACCGCGCCTTGGCGAGACATTCGCGCCATTCCTCCGCCGGCACCGAATCGGCGACGACTCCCGATCCGAGGCCGATCGTGGCGTGGAGCCCGCCGGCGGGCAGGTGAAGCGTGCGGATCGCGACGTTGAACGACGTATCGCCATTCCCCGCGATATGGCCGATCGCCCCGGTATAGATGCCGCGCGCCCGGTCCTCGATCGCGTCGATCGCCTGCATCGCCCGCCGCTTGGGCGCGCCGGTGATCGATCCGCAGGGAAACAGGGCGCCGATCGCGTCGACCGCGCCCTTGCCCGGCTGCACCGTCGCGGTGACGTGCGACACCATCTGGTGGATGCTCGGATAGGTTTCGATGACGAACCGCTCGGGCACCGCCACGCTGCCCGGCACCGCGATCCGCGACAGGTCGTTGCGCATCAGGTCGACGATCATCAGGTTTTCGGCGCGCTGCTTGGGATCGGCGGCGAGGGCGGCGGCGGCGGCGGCATCCTTCGCCGGATCGGGATCGCGCAGCGCGGTGCCCTTCATCGGCCGCGCGGCGATTCGCCCGCCCTCGACCGCGAAGAACAATTCGGGCGAAAACGACAGCAGCCAGTCCGCGCCGGTCCACACCAGCGCGCCATGGCCAGCGGCGGCGCGCGGCCGGATCGCGGCATAGAGCGCGACCGGATCGCCCGCGACCGGCAGGGTGGCGGCGAAGGTCAGATTCGCCTGATACAGATCGCCCGCCGCGATCAGTTCGAGCACGTCCTCGCACTGGCGCAGATAGGCGGCATGATCGATGTCGGGCACGACCGGCCCGGCCCATGCCCCGGCGGGGTCGGGCAGGATCGCGGGCACGTCGACCGGCTCGGCGGCATCGAACACCCCGAACCACAACAGTGGCGTGGGCGAGGGGCGGTGGGGCACGCCGGGGATCAGGCCCGCGCCGGCATCATAGCCGACGAACCCCGCCACCGCGCGCCCGCCCGCCACCTCCGCCGCCAGCGCGTCCAGCGCCGCCGGCACCGCCGCCATGGTATCGGCGCGGACGATCCGCATCGGCGCGCGATACAGGAGCGCGCGTCCCCCCGGCCGGGCATCGTCGAGCAGCACGAAGGGCCGGGTCGTGTCGAGCATCCCGCCCGCTTGCCGGTTGCGCGCCTGCGATGCAACGCTTTGTGTACCCCGCGTTAATCAACTAGGGCTTTCCCCATGACCCCATCCCCCATCCGTGCGGCGATCGTGCCGGTGACGCCGCTGCAACAGAATTGCACCCTGATCTGGTGTACGAAGACGATGCGCGGCGCGTTCGTCGATCCCGGCGGCGACCTGCCCAAGCTGCTCAGGGCCGCCGAACAGCACGGCGTGACGATCGAGAAGATCCTGCTGACCCACGGCCATATCGACCATTGCGGCGAGGCCAAGCCGCTGGCCGAGCAACTGGGCGTGCCGATCGAGGGGCCGCACGAGGCGGACCGCTTCTGGATCGCGCGGCTGGACGAGGACGGACGCAACTGGGGCATGCCCGGCGTGCCGTTCGAACCCGATCGCTGGCTGGGCGAGGGCGACATCGTGACGGTCGGCGAGGCGCGCTTCGCGGTGTACGAGACGCCGGGCCACACCCCCGGCCATATCATCTTCCACCATGCCGACACGAAGTTCGCGCTGGTCGGCGACGTGCTGTTCCAGGGATCGGTCGGCCGCACCGACTTTCCGCTGTCGGACCATCAGGCGCTGCTGACCTCGGTCGTGACCAAGCTGTGGCCGCTGGGCGACGACACCGCCTTCGTCCCCGGCCATGGTCCGGGCAGCACCTTCGGCCACGAACGCCGGACGAATCCGTTTGTCGGTGACAAGGTACTGGCCACGCGCTAACCCTTGCCCTTGCAACCTTTGCCAGAAACGCTATAGGCGCGGCTCGCTTCGCGACCAGCCTGCCTGCCGGTCCGGCGGGTCGTCGGTCCTGAATTCGGTCCGGCGCTTGCCTGGGCCGCGTTGACAGTTGGTGGTGAAACCGCCCGATCCATAAGTCATAAAGGTGCCGAAATGGCAGTTCCCAAGAGAAAGACCTCGCCCTCCAAGCGCGGTATGCGTCGCAGCCACGATTCGCTGAGCGTCGAGTCGTTCCAGGAATGCCCGAACTGCGGCGAACTGAAGCGTCCGCACAACCTGTGCAACGCCTGCGGCCATTACAACGGTCGCGAAGTCGTCTCGGTCGAAGCGTAAGCTACCGTACCGGACAGGGAAGAACGCATGGCCGACGGGTCCTGGATCGCCATCGATGCGATGGGCGGTGACGGAGGGCTCGCCACCATGTTGGCGGGCGTCGCGCATGCGCGACGGCAGCAGCCGGACATGCGCTTCCTGCTGGTGGGCGACGAGGCGGCGATTCGCGCCGGGCTCGATTCGCACCCCAATCTTTCCGCCGCGGCCGAAATCGTCCACGCGCCCGAAGTCGTCGGGCCGTCGGACAAGCCCAGCCAGGCGATTCGCCGCGCCAAGACGACGTCGATGGGTATCGCCATCGGTCTGGTGAAGGCGGGCCGCGCCACCGCCGCCGTCTCCGCCGGGAATACCGGCGCGTTGATGGCGATGGCCAAGCTGGCGCTGCGCACCATGCCGGGCATCGACCGTCCGGCGCTCGCCGCGCTGCTCCCCAGCCTCGGCGACAATGATCTCGTCATGCTCGACCTCGGTGCCAATGCCGAGTGCGACGCGCGCAACCTCGTCCAGTTCGCGGTGATGGGCGCGGCCTATGCCCGCACCGCGCTCGATCTCGAATCCCCCCGCGTCGCGCTGCTCAACATCGGGACCGAGGAGCTGAAAGGCATCGACAGCGTGCGTGAAGCGGCGGCGACGCTGCGTGCGTCCCCGCATCTGCCGATGACCTTTGCAGGCTATATCGAGGGGGATCGCCTGTCGCGCGGCCAGGTCGACGTGGTCGTCTGCGACGGTTTTTCGGGCAATATCGCGCTGAAAACCGCCGAGGGCACCGCGCGATTCGTCGCCGACCTGCTCAAGCGGGCGTTCCGCTCGTCGGTCCGCTCCAAGATCGGCTTCCTGATCTCGCGGCCGGCGACCGAGTTGCTGCGCCATCACCTCGACCCCAACAACCATAATGGCGCGGTCTTTCTTGGCCTCAACGGGCTGGTGGTCAAAAGCCATGGCAGCGCCAATGCCGCCGGCATCTCCAACGCGATCCAGGTGGCGTCGAAGATGGTGCGCGACGACCTGACCCGGCGGATCGCCAGCGATCTCGCCGGTATCGAGGCGCAGGCGGCATGATCCGCGCGCGGATCACCGGCACCGGATCGGCGCTCCCCGAACGGCGGGTGTCGAATGCCGAACTGGCCGAGCGGGTCGATACCTCCGACGAATGGATCGTCGAGCGCACCGGCATCCGCTTCCGCCATATCGCCGGCGATCACGAAACGACCGCGACGCTCGCCGCCGATGCCGCGCGCGCCGCGATTGCCGCCGCCGGGATCGATGCGGCACAGATCGACCTGATCGTGCTGGCCACCGCCACCCCTGACCAGACGTTTCCGGCGACCGCGACCAAGGTGCAGGCGATGCTCGGCATCGACGATTGCGTCGCGTTCGACGTGGCGGCGGTGTGTTCGGGCTTCCTCTATGCGGTGCAGGTCGCCGATGCGATGCTGCGCGCCGGGGTCCATCGCCGCGCGCTGGTGATCGGCGCGGAGACGTTCAGCCGCATCCTCGACTGGGAGGATCGCACCACCTGCGTCCTGTTCGGCGACGGCGCGGGCGCGATCGTGCTGGAGGCCGACGACTCCGGCGACGGTCGCGGCATCCTGTCGACCCGGCTCCACGCCGATGGCCGCCACAACGGCCTGCTCTATGTCGACGGTGGCCCCTCGACCACCGGCACCGTCGGCAAGCTGCGGATGAAGGGCAAGGAAGTGTTCCGCCATGCCGTGGTGAACCTCGCCGCCGTCATGGGCGAATCGCTCGAACTCGCCGGCCTCACCTCCGATGACGTTGACTGGGTCGTACCGCATCAGGCCAATGCCCGCATCCTCGACGCGACCGCGCGCAAGCTCGGCCTTCCACCGGCCAAGGTCGTCGTCACCGTCGACCGGCACGCCAATACCTCCGCCGCCTCGGTGCCGCTGGCGCTCGACACGGCGGTGCGCGACGGCCGGATCAAGCCCGGCGACCTGATCGTGCTGGAGGCGATGGGCGGCGGCTTTACGTGGGGCGCGGCGGTAGTGCGTTGGTAACGCTCATCCTTTTGGATTTTTGAATCTTCGTATACGTCGTGCTAGCCGGTACGCTGGCTTTAAGCAGGAGACGATCATGACCACCGCTGGCACGCTGACCCGCGCCGACCTCGCCGAAGAAATGCACCGCGAGATCGGATTGTCGCGCGCCGATTCGTCGCGGGTGGTCGAACAGATCCTCACCCATTTGTGCGAAGCGCTGGCCAAGGGCGAGAACGTCAAGATTTCGGGCTTCGGCAGCTTCGTGCTGCGCGACAAAGGCGAGCGGGTCGGCCGCAACCCCAAGACCGGCGTCGAGGTGCCGATCGCGCCGCGCCGCGTGCTCACCTTCCGCGCCAGCCAGATGATGCGCGACCGCATCGTCGCCGACTGATCCGGCCCCGCGTGGCCGATAAATCCGCCACCGCCTATCGCACCATCGGCGAGGTCGCGCGTGAGCTGGGCGTGCCCCAGCATCGCCTGCGCTATTGGGAAAGCCGTTTCCCGCAGGTCAAGCCGGTCACGCGCGCCGGCGACCGCCGCTATTACGCCCCGGCCGATGTCGACCTGCTGCGCCGCATCCACACGCTGCTGGGGCAGGACGGCTATACCGTGCGCGGCGTGCAGGCGCTGCTGACCCGCGAGGCCGAACCGCCGGTCCCCTCGCGCATCGACGAACTGCACGCGGTGCGCCGCCTGCTGAGCGACGCGCTGGCCGAAGCGGGATAGACGGGCCACGATCGGCCCGGGACCGATCGATATTCAGCATCTTCGGCCGAAGCAGCCACCCCTTTCGTCACCCCGGACTTGTTCCGGGGTCCACTTGGCCCCAAACGCTGTCGGTAAAGCCTCAGGGCGCACCGATTGCCGAGCCGTGGACCCCGGAACAGGTCCGGGGTGACGACGTACGAAAGAAGGTTGATCGGCCCAGGGGCCGTTTCCAAACCGCCGCCAACCCCGTGCTTTCCTGCGCGACCAAACCTGCTACACCGCGCGGGCGATGAGCGTATCCCCTTCCGAGACCGATCCCCGCCCCGCTGTTTCCTGGCGGACACGGTTCGCGCGTATCCAGCGACGCTGGTGGTTCCGTATCCCGGCGATCGCCGCGCTGCTCGCCGGGATCGGCGTGTTCCTTATCTGGCTGCTGCTTTGGCGGACGCTGCCGTCGGTCGATTCGCTGCGCGCCTATGAACCGCCGCTGCCGACCAACGTGCGCGGGATCGACGGGACGCCGGTCCACAGCTACGCCCGCGAACGCCGCGTGCAATTGTCCTATGCCGAATATCCGCCGCTGCTGGTCCGCGCGTTCCTCGCCGCCGAGGACCGGACCTTCTTCGAGCATCACGGCGTCGACTATCCCGGCATCGCCGGCGCGATCCTGACCAATTTGCGCAGCGACCGCCGCCCGGTCGGCGCATCGACGATCACGCAACAGGTCGCCAAGAACCTGCTGCTCACCAACGAGGTGAGCTATGTCCGCAAGGCGAAGGAAGCGCTGCTCGCCTACCGGATCGAGGATGCGCTGACCAAGCAGCAGATCCTCGAACTCTATCTCAACCAGATCGCGCTCGGCCGGAACGCCTTCGGCGTCGAGGCCGCCGCCCATGCCTATTTCGGCAAGGAACTGCGCGAGCTGACGCTGCCGCAAATGGCCTATCTGGCGATTCTGCCCAAGGGTCCGTCGAACTACACGCCCGAACGCGGGTATGACCGCGCGATCGCCCGGCGCAACTGGGTGCTGGGCGAAATGGAGCGCAACGGCTTCATCACGCCTGCCCAGCGCGCCGAAGCGGTCACGCAACCGCTCGGCGCGATCCCGCGCCAGACGCCGCGGCAGGAACTGGCCGGCGGCTATTTCATCGAGGAAGTCCGCCGCCAGTTGCTCGACCGCTTCGGCGAGAAGGAAACCGATGGCCCGTACAGCGTCTATGCCGGCGGCCTGTGGGTGCGCACCTCGCTCGACCCGGCGATCCAGGGCGATGCGCAGGACGCGCTGCGCGCTGGCCTCATCCGCTATGATTCGGGGCGCGGCTGGTCCGGCCCGCTCAACAAGCCGCGCACGAAAATCGAGGACGGCAACTGGCAGCAGGCGCTGATCGGCACCAACATCGGCCTCGATTATCAGGACTGGCGCGCCGCGATCGTCATCGCCAAGTCCGATGCCTCGGCGCAGATCGGGTTTGCCGACGGACGGACGGGTACGCTGCCACGCTGGGCGGCGACCATGCCGGTGCGGGGGCTGGGCGGCACCGCCTTCGCCGCGATCGAACCGGGCGATATTCTCGCGGTCGCGCCCTCGGGCGGCGACTGGGCGCTGCGCTCGGTGCCGCGCGTGTCGGGCGGCATGGTGGTCGAGGACCCGCGCACCGGCCGCGTGCTGGCGATGCAGGGCGGATTCGATTACCGGCTGAGCGACTTCAACCGCGCGACGCAGGCGATGCGCCAGCCGGGTTCGACGATCAAGCCGATCGTCTATGCCGCCGCGCTGGAAGCGGGGATGACCCCGGCGTCGATCATCGTCGACGGGCCGTTCTGCGTGAATCAGGGCGGACGGCTCGGCACCAAATGCTTCCGCAACTTCGGCGGCGGTGGCTCCGGGCCGCACACGATGCGCTGGGGCGTCGAACAGTCGCGCAACCTGATGACGGTGCGCGCCGCCGCGCAGACCGGCATGGAAAAGGTCAATTCGCTGATCCAGCGCGTCGGCGTCAGCGACGACCGGTTCCCGCCCTATCTCTCCTATGCGCTGGGCGCGGGCGAGACGACGGTGCTGCGCATGGTCAACGCGTACTCGATCCTCGCCAATCAGGGCCGCGAGCTGAAACCCACGGTCATCGATTACGTGCAGGACCGGCGCGGCAAGGTGATCCTGCCCGAAAACTGGCGCGGCTGCGACGGCTGCAACGCCCCCGACTGGAACGGCAAGGCGATGCCCCGCCCGCAGATCCGGGCGCGGCAGGTGATGGACGCGATGAGCGCGTATCAGATGGTCCATATCATGGAAGGCGTCATCCAGCGCGGCACCGCCACCACGCTGCGCGACCTGAACCGCCCGATCATGGGCAAGACCGGTACGTCGACCGGCCCCACCGACGTGTGGTTCGTCGGCGGCACGCCGCAGATGATCGCCGGGCTCTATCTGGGCTATGACACGCCGCGCAATCTGGGTGGCTATGCGCAGGGCGGCACCATCGCCGCGCCGATCTACAAGGCGTTTGCTGTGAAGGCGTACAAGGATGTCGAGGTGCTGCCGTTCCGCGCGCCTGCCGGCATCCGCATGGTCCGCATCGATCGCGGCAGCGGCCGCCCGGTCTATGGCGCATGGCCCGGCACCGATCCCAAGGCCGGGGTTATCTGGGAAGCGTTCAAGCCCGAGACCGAGGCGCGTCGCGCCACCGGCCGGCTGGGCGAGGCGCGCGCCCCCGTCACCCGCGACCCCGCGCGCGCCGTGCAGCGCCGCGAGGCCGCCGCCCCGCGCGACAGCGACTTCTTGCAACGCGAAGGGGGAATCTACTAGCGCCGCCCCCATATCGGCGGCATCCCCCGTTCCTGACGTTTTATCCCGGAGTTTTTCCCCATGCGCGCCGAAGCGCAAGCCCATGTAGACAAGATCAACGACGCGCTGGCGCTGCTGCGCCGCTTCCTCGACTGGGACCGTGCACTGCGCCGGCTGGACGAGCTTAACGCGCGTGTCGAGGATCAGGCCCTGTGGAACGATCCCAAGGCCGCGCAGGAAGTGATGCGCGAACGCCGCCGGCTGGACGAGGCGATTACCGCCACCCGCACCATCGAACGCGATCTGGCCGACACCGTCGAACTGATCGAGATGGCCGACGAGGAAGGCGATACCGAGATGGCCGAGGAGGGCGTCGCGAATCTCGCCGACCTCGCCCGGCGCGCCGATCACGACAAGGTGCAGGCGCTGCTCTCGGGCGAGGCCGACGGCAACGACACCTATATCGAGATCAACGCCGGGGCCGGCGGCACCGAAAGCCAGGACTGGGCCGGCATGCTCAGCCGCATGTACACCCGCTGGGCCGAACGCCGCGGGCTGAAGGTCGAACTGGTCGACCAGCATTCGGGCGAACAGGCGGGCATCAAGTCGGCGACCTTGCTCATCAAGGGCGAGAATGCCTATGGCTTCGCCAAGACCGAGGGCGGCGTCCACCGCCTCGTCCGCATCAGCCCGTACGACAGCGCGGCACGGCGCCACACCTCGTTCGCTTCCGTGTGGGTCTATCCGGTGATCGACGACAATATCGAGGTCGAGTATAACGAAAGCGACCTGCGCATCGATACCTATCGCGCGTCGGGTGCCGGTGGCCAGCACATCAACACCACCGATTCGGCGGTGCGCATCACCCATATCCCGACCGGCATCGTCGTGCAGTGCCAGAACCAGCGCTCGCAGCACAAGAACAAGGCCGAGGCCTATAACCAGCTCCGCGCCCGCCTGTACGAGCGCGAACTGGCGATCCGCGAGGCGGAGGCCAGTGCCGAGAACGCGACCAAGACCGACATCGGCTGGGGCCATCAGATCCGTTCCTACGTGTTGCAGCCGTATCAGATGGTGAAGGACCTGCGCACCGGCGTCGTCTCGACCGCGCCGGGCGACGTATTGGACGGCGCGCTCGATCCGTTCATGGCCGCCGCCCTGTCGCAGCGCGTGACCGGCGAAGCGGTGGAAGTCGAGGATGTCGACTGACATGCGCTGGCTGCTCCTCCCCGTGCTGTTGCTGGCCGGCTGCGACGCGACGCAGCCGCGTGCCGCCAATGCGCAGCACGAGGACGACAAGCCCCGCTTCCCCAAGGCCGACCGCCCGGTCGCGACGATCGTGTCGGCGCGCTGGTCGACCGAGGAAGCGCGCGACCGGCTGAACGAGGCCGAGGCGGTGATGAACCTCGCCGGCATCGCGTCGGGCATGACCGTCGCCGACATCGGCGCGGGCGAGGGCTATTACACCATCCGCCTCGCCCAGCGCGTGGGGCCGGACGGGCGGGTGCTGGCCGAGGACATCATCCCCGAAATCCGCGACGCGCTGGCGACGCGCGTGGCGCGCGAACGGCTCGACAACGTCAGCGTGCGGCTGGGCGAGCCCGATGATGCGAAGCTGCCCGAAAACAGCTTCGACCGGGTGCTGATGGTGCATATGTACCACGAGATCGCCGAGCCCTACGCCTTCCTGTGGAACCTGCGTCCGTCGCTGCGCCCCGGCGGGCGGGTAGTGGTGGTCGACGCCGAACGCCGAACCCAGAACCACGGCACCCCGCCCGCGCTGCTGCGCTGCGAATTCGCGGCGGTCGGCTACCGCCAGGTCGCGCTGCAACGCATGCCCTCGGCCGGCGGCTATATCGCGATGTTCACCCCCGAGGGTGCGCGTCCTCGCCCCGAGGACATCAAGCCCTGCCGCCTGCCCGGACCAACGCCCACGCCATCGCCAACCGGCAATCATCGCGGCTGACGTCGCCGTAGATTGATTCACGCGAAGGCGGGAAGGGCGCGAAGAGGAAGGGTTTGTCGCGCAGAGGCGCAGAGGCGCGGAGGGATGTAGTGTTTGCCGCGACAGCGGCTTTCGCTCCGGGACGTGGTCCACCCACCTTAGAGCATGATGACATGGTTTTGACCCGCCGTGATTGCCCTGAGCCGTTCGTCGGCGAGGAGCGACGCACAGCGCGGGCCGGTGGCCCGTGCAAGCGGCACGACGACGTCCGATGGGCGGCTCAGGGCAACCGCTTCGCGGCGGGCCGAATTTCGCCTGTGGAGTGGTCGCTCGTCAGTCACGGGGGCAAAGCCCCGCTCCTTCCTCACTCCTATCCACAAGCGAAATTCGGCTCCGTCACGGCGGGTCAAAACCATGTCATCATGCTCTAGGGCCTGTGGGGATTCAACGTGAGTTGATGACGGCTGCGACGAGGTAGATCATGGCCTCGAAGCTGCGATCTGTTTTGCAGGCACGCATGGTGATGCGTTTGAACTCCTTGAGCTTGCAAAAGAAGTTTTCAATGAGGTGCCGCCACGCGTAGATGGCGGGGTCGATCTTGCGCGCGCCTATGCGCCGTGGGTGCTGCGAGATGATGACCGCCGCGCCG